>SAAL01000253.1 GCA_009929445.1 Bacteroidia bacterium | reverse complement strand
TTCTTCAGTTATTATTACAGCATCTGGGTCGATAATCAGACGATCCGGGCCAACTCCTGTTTCCTGAATTTCCCTAAGCAGAATATCTAGGTCTATGTAGCTTCCCGCACAAATGGCTAACTTTACATCAGGTAGGATTGCAGCAGTTGGCAATTGCTGAAAAATACGGGCTTTCCCCGACTGGTCTATAACTGTATGGCCTGAGTTAGGACCTCCACAACGGACAGCAAAGCTTGCCTCCATTTTTTGAGCGAGGTAATGAGCAACCTTGCCCTTTCCTTCAGAGCCAAACTGGCCGCCTACAACGATGCTTACTGGCATTTTTTCCTCAATAACCTTTGTAACACCTGATGACGATGTAACTCGTCAAGCGTGCCATCGTTAACTATCGTATGTTCGGCAACATATTCTAACTTATCAACTTCCTGCTCTACTCGGTTTGAGATTGCAGCATCAATTGCCACATCTTCCTCTCCTCTTGATTCTACCCTTTTTTTTCGTTCCGTTAGAGAAGACGTTATATGCAGATGCAAAAAGGAGGGACCGAAAGTTTCAACCATGAGTGCATGGTCTTCTGGAAAACGCATTCCATCGATCACGCCACATTTTGCATCTCCGAGAATTTCACAAACCTTCTTTCCAAGCCAACGTTGCCCTTGTGCCCCTCGTTCTTCATTGACCTGTAGGCCAATTTTTTGAAGTGCCGAACGAGTAGGTTCTATGCCATCTTTTTGGAGCAAATTTCTTAATACCTGACTGTACCTGCTATATACGTACCCATTTTCCTGCAAAAATTTCGAAACGGTGGTTTTGCCAGCGGCAATCTGTCCACTTATTCCGACGACTTTACGAGACAGCCATGTTTTATAGTCTGCATTGAGATCCGGAATAATAAGGTACTCTTCATCTGTATTCCCAAGACCTTCATACATGCCCACCCAAAAGAAATGGCCGACGATTGCGGAGGTTATGGCATCTAACTCATCATGACTTACTGCTGTGTGAACAAAGTCCCCTTTTAAACCGAACTCCTTCAATCCTTCAACGAGATAGTCCAACCCTGCTTGTTTTCGAGGAATAGAAATAATGTCTTGAGCGGCACCTGGATAGCTTTCAATAACAGGAATCCCTGCTTTTCTAAATTTTGTAGCTAGCAGCATGCCCCTTTGGGTTAACTTCTGCATACTGGGTATAAGGCACGGGTAGCTTGAAATTCCTCGCCGTTTAAGAACTCGTTCACATTCGCGGGTTATGCCAAATTCATCTCTCTTTGGATCGTCATCAAAAAAGGAAGTCCTGCCTTTCGGTATACTGAGAGGAGAATCT
>SAAL01000252.1 GCA_009929445.1 Bacteroidia bacterium | reverse complement strand
CTTTACGTTTTGCAGGTTTTTAGCAACAATATTATTTTCCACAACCCCGAGCGTAACTGTATTTTTGATCGGGTCATAATTTGTTATCAGGATTTTAACGGGTAAAAGCACCACCCCGTCAATCAGATGACCTTCAATTAATAGGTAGGGGCTTGCCGACTTCCTAAGAAGTGATACATCAATAGCTTCAGCGAGTTCCCCGTTGTAAGGCACGGTAATGCTATTCGAGTACTGCGCGTATTGCGTATCAAAGTTGTTGATTAACGGATTTTCGGTTATCAACTCGAAGTATTCGTTAATCTGTATATATTTTCCTGCAATTAATAACCTCATAATAAACCTTTTACATCAATTGTAAATAATCCTCCTCGCGAATTTCCTGAAATTACAGCCGACCGCCTGACTATTTCAGCCCTGACTCCATCTATCTCAACAAATCGCGAGACTGCTAATTGTGAAATTTCGTTTAACTCATTTTTTCGAAGCCCGTCGATAAATAGGGTTGTCGTTATTTCATTTTCGCCGTCAGAAATTAAAAAGCTCGTTGTGTCGTTGTTCGGGAGTGTAGTTATTTTTTTATATTTTGTCAATTCGGTAAATGTAGCCGTTTTTCTTTTAACATGCAAAAACCAAGTTCGTTCCTCGCCGTTTTGCAGAATAAAAGACACTTTTTTGTCGCCTTCACAAATCGGTAAAATTCGAATACTTTTTGCATTCGACGGGAGTTCGTCGGAGTACCCGAACCATACGCTTGCAAAATCTCCGACTACTCCGCTAATTTCAATATTGTCTATATCGTGGTTTTCGAATTTATAGCCGGAAAAATCCAAGCAGAACGGCTCTTGTCCGGACGATTTTGGGATCATAGAAATAAAATAATCGGCGCCTGAAAATAAAATCTCAGGCAGGTTTCGGGCCACGGAAGAGGCACCGTGCCAAACACTGAACGCCGCTCCCGAGCCGATTGCCGCTGTGTATGCAGTTTTTCTGGATGCGTTAAATCTAAGGTCTTCACCGATATAAAATTTAGCTACCCCTCCGTAAAATATACTTTTGTAAGTTATTCCCGAAACCACGAGCGTGTCAACATCCCCGTTCTCGGCAGCCGGTTTGTGATGTTCAAAAAACAAATCATAAGCCGGGTAAATCGTATTAAATTCCGGAACAAGCCAAAAATCAACCGGTGTTATGGTAATAGTTACTGTTCTCATATCGCTGTATTTATAAATATTGCGTCAATTTGTTTTGAAATATCATCCGCGAATGCATCCGCTACCCGATTAACCAACTTTTCGACCGCCGGAGAAAAGACATCCGACCGCCCGCC
>SAAL01000037.1 GCA_009929445.1 Bacteroidia bacterium | reverse complement strand
TCCTTCAGACTCAGAGGTGCCCGTCGGTGAAAGCCTTTTTTTTAGTACATTTGCTACCGGAACGGAACCTCTCTTCTACCAATGGCTGAAAAATGGAGACCCCATAACAGGGGCGACCGATTCTTTTTTTACAATCTTTGAGGTTCTCCCCGCTGATGCCGGAGTATATCAAGTATTAGTCTACAACGAAGCAGGTCAAGTGCTCAGCCAGGAGGCCAGGCTGACTCCTTTACCTCTCAACTATAGAGTGGTTGCTCATGCAATAACCCGCTCGGTAGGAGTTGAAAATCCAGACCTGACTTACAGCATTACCAACGAACAAAGTTCACCCAACAACTACATCCCTCCGGGAACTCCATCTTTGGAAACAACCGCTGCCTTGGAAAGCGGTGTGGGTGTCTATCCTATCAGAATCTCTCTGGGCTCCCTTGACCCTTTCCACAATTACATTTTTGAGGATGGCACCCTGACTGTTATTCCTCCTTCTGTCGGATTTTACTATAGCCACGGTCAGCCCACTCCTCAGGAACAATACATGTTGGAGTTAATCAATTGTGCCCGCAACAATCCTGTCGATGAGGCTCTTCGCCTGGGCATGGACCCGACTGCTGAATTACCAGCCGGCAGTACAAATGGGAATCCGATTCCACCCTTGGCTTTTAACAATGCTCTTCTCCAGTCTGCCGGAGAACATAGCACATGGCTTCTGGAAGAGCATCAGTGGAGCTTTACAGGAAAAAACGGGAGTACGCCCGCACAGAGAATGGCTGATGCCGGTTATCCTTTTGTAGACAATTTTGGTTGGACATGCAGCGAAAGTATGGGGCTATTCAGTCCACTGAATGACCCAGCTTTGGATGCTCAAAAGCTCTATGAAGGCTTCTTTCAACAATCGTCTTCTTTCCGCGATAACATATTGGACCCCATTTTTGAGGAAATCGGCATCGGGCTCATCTCGGGAAATTTCGATTACTTTACACCCGAAACGCCCTCACTCATCGCAACAATTGATTTTGCCAGCAGTGGCGCATCCCCATCTCCTTACGTTACCGGCGTTGTCTATAATGATCTGAATAATAACAAAGTCTACGATCTCGGTGAGGGTGTTGCTGATATTGTTGTTTATCTTGAGGGAAGTTTTTACTACACCGTAACTTCCAGTTCAGGCGGCTATGCCTTGCCCTATTATGACATTGGTGAATCTCGCTATCATCTAGTCTTTGAAGGCACTACCCTTGCTCAGCCTCGAATTTTCAATCTCACTCTCTCTGGCGAAAACATGAAGGTAAACATGCGCACCAGCGACCCATACCCGGAAGAGCCGCAGGAAGCGACCCTCACCTGGTCAATAAATGGAAATTCTCTAGACTTGAGTTTTACTGGAAAATTGGAAACCAGTATTGATCTTTTAACTTGGACCGAACTCATGGTAAACAGCCCCTATTCCGTACCCATTGCGAATGAGGAAAAAAGATTTTATCGCGCTGTGAATTAAAGAATGGTACAATAGTCTCGAAAGAGGCTTGGATTTTACGTTTTCACCCCAAGTCAGAAAAGAGGATAATATGCAAAGCAAAACCCTATCAATTGTTATTATATTACTGGCATGCGTATTCCTTGCCAGAGCCCAATCCCCTGCTGATATTAAAGCAGTACAGGAAATGAAGGCAGCCCTGAAATTCCGGGAAATTACAGATCAGACGGTTTCCAACGACTTTAACTCTAATGGATTCAAAAATATTCACCCTCGAATGATCGCTACGAAAGAGGATATTGAGCGAATAAAAACTCTGATTCAGGAGAAAGACCCTCTTATGCTCCCGACTTGGGAGTCGCTCAAAGCATCCGCAGACTCGGCTCTGACGAGGGCTCTGCCTGATGGCAGCCTGGATGGAGCTAACTTGCGAGTATCGGGAACCCATACTACCTCCGGTATCATTCCGCCATTGGTGATAGCTTGGTGGGTTACAGGTGAAGAAAAATACGCAAAACGAGCATTTGAAGCTTATGAAAATCTCTGCACTTATCCCGACTGGGGTATTGAAACTCAACATCCCTACAAAGACCGGCACTTTTTGGACCCCGCCATGGGTGTTTTCTGCGCAGCCTTGGTTTATGATGGACTTTATGACTACCTGAGTACTGAACAAAAAGATTTTATCTACCAAACCGCCTCCAAGTATGCACTCACCCCCGCAATAGCTCAATTTGATGGAACCGTCAGGCGCCAGTGGTGGGCGCGTACAAATAACAACTGGAATGGTATTTGTAACGGAAACTTAGCCCTTGCCGCCTTGACTTTCATGGAACGGGACCCCAAAAAAATGTGCAGTTTGGCTGCCTTTGCGTTGCAAGGACTACCCTTTTACTTGGCAGAGTTTGAGCCAGATGGACAAAGCGAAGAAGGTATTAGCTATTGGCATTATGGATTAACATCTACCCTCTACTCATTGGAAGGAATTCAACGTATTCTGGGAACCACATATGGCCTGGGCGAGACACCCGGCCTAAAAAAAGCGGGTTACTTCCCCTTTATGGTCACGGGGCCTGTAACCACAATTAACGTGGGCGACGATCCTATTAAAAAAAGCAAAAGCCTGACCTTTTTCTGGTTCGCTAAGCATTTTCAAGACCCTCTTTTAGCCCGATGTCAGTATGATCTATTAAAAGATTCTGGCGGGCGGATGAACTGGTTTGACGCTCTTTGTTACGATCCTCAGTTGGTAAAACAGGGACAAAACAAAAACATTTCTATCCCGCTTGATAACCATCTTTATGGCTTAGAAATATCTTCACTCTTAGAGAAACATGAAGATCCACAAGCTCTCTACATTGCATTGCACGGTGGGGACAACTCGGCAAATCATGGACACCTTGACGCCGGGTCATTCGAAATTCAAGCCATGGGAGAAGTCTGGGCGTACGGTTGTCTGGGTGGAGATAACTACACTTATCCGGGCTATTTTAGACAAAACGCCCCTTACTATATGGATAAGCCTGCCCCCCAGGTCGATGCAGGCCGCTGGCATTTTTATCGAATGCGAGCGGAAGGCAAAAATGCTTTGGTCTTTAACCCTGATACCCGCCCTGACCAGAACCCTAAGGGGAAAGCATTCATCACAAAAAAATTCTCGGCTCCGACTCAGAGCGCTTTCGTCACTGACCTGACCGACTGCTATTCTCGCGATGTGCAGCAATACAGCCGCGGAATTCGGCTGGATCGTACTAAACGAGTAATCTCCGTGGAAGATGATTTTAAAACCAAAGCCGCCTCAACGGTCTGGTGGTCTTTGCACACCAAAGCAAACATTGAAATATCGAGTTCGGGTCGCCAGGCAACGATGACTCTCGATCAAAAGAAAATGTACGTAGACTTGATTGGGGCAGACGATTGTAAGTTTGAAGTACTTCCGGCATCTTATCTGCCCGGACAACAATTCCCTAAAAGCAAGAACAGCGAAAATAAAGATTTTAAAAAAATGGTTATACACATGAACAAATGCCAACAAGGCCTGTTGCGTGTGGATTTTCACCCAGATATAGAGCATCAACCAGAACCGCTCCGCCCGTTGATAGATTGGCAATAGTACTTCGTTCTTAACGGTATGGGTTCTGAAAAGGAATTTTTCCGATATTAATAGTTGAATTTTCTATCGTTTGCAGCGTAGTATAGCAGTGTGCAGTTGTCGACAGCAGCGACTACTGCGGAAGGGATGTTTTTATGCTATCAACACTGAGAGATAACAGTTTCGCAGAACCAGAAGACAGCAATTACTTTCACGTTCAAAGCTCTGAGCTGTATAAGGAGTTCCAGGCTGAAAAAGAGGAGATTATGCGACACAAATGGATCGAGTCTGAAAAAGCAGGGTACGACATTGGCTTCGAACGTGCTTTGACTGATTGGCGTATTAAATATCGCACTAAGTGGCTAGAGGCCCGAATGAAAAAAAGACTCCAAAGCCAAAACGCTCAAAAGGAAGGCTTACTTCAAAATCCGCCTCAATAACGCTCCATCCCCTCAGTATTAAACTCTCCGACTGCGCATCCCCTTTTAATTAACAGCAAATGGACTGGACTCGCAAAGATCTCATAGATATTGAAAGTCTCTCTCCCTCTGAGATCCAGACCCTTTTAAATTGCGCTCAGCATTTCAAAAAAGTCTGTCTCTCTCCCAGAAAGCACGCTCCTCTTCTTCAAGGCTACACTGTAGCCAATTTTTTCGTTGAACCCTCCACACGCACCAGGACCAGTTTTGAGTTAGCGGCAAAGCATTTAGGGGCGACTGTTGTAAACCTTTCTGCGGAGAGCTCTTCTCTCAAGAAGGGCGAAACCTTGAAAGACACTGTCCTGAACTTGCAAGCTTTACAAACCGACGTACTTGTAATGCGCCATAGCGCATCCGGTGCCCCTCAGTTCGTTGCCGAAAGAGTTCGCTCCGCGGTCCTTAACGGAGGCGATGGTGCCCATGAGCATCCTACTCAAGGCTTTTTGGATGCATTAACCATTTTAGACAAAAAAGGCTCATTTAAGGGTGTTCGGGTTACCATATTAGGGGATATCCTCTACAGCCGTGTAGCTCGCTCTAATATCTGGCTTTTAACCAAGATGGGAGCTCTTGTTACTCTCTGCGGACCTCCCACTCTGGTTCCTATGAGCTTTGAAAAAATGGGGTGCAAAGTCTCCCACAAAGTTGAAGACGCGATTGCCGAAGCTGATTTTGTCAACCTTTTACGGATCCAGCACGAACGCCAGCGCAAATCTGCTTTCCCAAGCCTTGGTGAGTACACCTCTTTTTTTGGCTTGACCCAGGAGAGAGTGCGTTTGATGAAGCCTGACGCTACAATCATGCACCCAGGACCGATCAATCGCGGGGTGGAAATTGATAGCGAAGTCGCCGATTGCGGTCGTTCTGTCATCTTAGACCAAGTGACCAATGGCTTGGCTGTACGTATGGCTGCACTCTATCTGGTCACTGGTCACTCCCCATCTGTACTCAAAGATGCCCTCGAAACCATGGGGTTTGATCTTTCTTAGCTTTTCCAAACCTTTCCTCCTTCTTTTAATATTCATATATTTCACTTCTCGACTTTTTGAAGGATAATACAGCAATTGTAACTCCTTATACATCCGCATTAAGGAGCCAACAACGAACCATCATGCTCGAAAACCATATCAAAAAAAACCTCTCGTTTTGAGGGGCGGAATCGTTCTTTGATTCTGCTGATATTGTTTGACAAAAAAAACTTTTTGGATTACATGTTCTTGCAGGAAGAAAGACTTTGATACTACGGTACTGGTGGAGATCGACATGGGAAGAGAAAGTTCAATTAAAATATTGGCTGTTGATGACGACAGCTTCATGCGAAAGGTGGTCAAAGTTTGCCTACCTGAGCCCACTTACCAGGTAGTGGCTTGCGCTAATGCCATGGAAGCAATGGCTCTCTTTAAAAAAGACCATTATGATCTACTCATTTTGGATATCATGATGCCTGGAATCAGTGGGATGGAGCTACGCTCGCTAATCAGGATTGAAAATCCTGATATTCCAATCATCATGCTGACGGCCAAAGTCGATGACGCCGAAGGAACACTTCTAAAAGAAATTTCCAACGATAAGAATACATATTATCAAAGCAAAGGTTTTAGTAAGGAGCAGTTGGAAACTACTGTTTCCAGCATTGTTTCTGAAATGCAGGCGGATAAAGAGGAAAAAAACTATTTCGCCGAAATGGAGAAGGATATTTCTCTGGCCGGCGAAATTCAAAAGTTTATGCTTCCTCACTGGTATAGCTATGAAAACGACACGGCCTCTGCTCACTATTATTATCCCTACATGAAAATTACCGGCGATATTGTGAATATTTTTAAAATCGCGGACGGTTTATTTTTGAAGGTTGTGGGTGATATTTCAGGACACGGCATCCGCTCTGCCCTTTGCATGTCAGCTGTTGAAATTTCCATATCTAATTTTATACGAAAGTCCTCCAGAGATAAAATAGAACCACATCATTTGCTCAACCATTTACAAACGTTCCTGGAAGACATATCGACAGACCACTATATGACTTGTCTGGTAGGTGTTATTGATTTCAATAAACATATGATTGCCTATCAAACAGCGGGGCATCCGGATTTTATTATCTTCAGCCCTTCACAAGGGCTCATCGAACAGGCCTCCTGCAAAGAAAAAGGGGGTATCCCTTTGGGACTTGTGCCAGGAACTGTATACACTGAAGCCGATACGCAAGTTATTTCTTTCCCAGAAGATTCCATCATTTTTGCATACACAGACGGATTGAACGATATTCAAAACAAACATGGCGAAACCGCTGGGGATGAGCTCCTCCATGAATTCATCGCATCTGTAGCTAAAGAAGGTCTGACTCCATCTACTAATTTTAGAATTGCAGACGTTTTTTTCAAACTTGGTTACAACGTTGTAAAAGATGATATTTCCATTTCAGCTATCTCTCGGAAAATTTTAACCCCCAAGACTTTCTTTTACAGTGTTAGCCCTTCGATAAAAGCCATAGATGATTTTGTCCAAATTGCTCACAAGCAGATATTGGAACAAACTGGGGACGACTCTCTCTCTGCTAAAGTGGAAATCACGTTTTCAGAGTTCCTGAATAATGTACTTATTCACGGACTTGAAAATCGAAATGCTATGCGCCCCATTATTTTTATTAGCATTGAGCTGAGGGAGGAGGATATTTTACTATCGATTTTTGATAGGGGAAAAGCATGGGATATGCACCCGGGGTCTCAGGCCGATGACCATCAAGCTGATCAACAGAATAGAAAACTTGAGTTTTCGGGCAGAGGCCTTTTCCTTTTGAAGAAAATCACATCGTCCATATGCCGAAATCGTTATGCGGACGCATTAAATGAAACAACATTTACAATTGCTTACAAATGAAAACTCAAATTTTAAATTATCTGAGCCAATCTTTTGGTATAGAAGGCGAAGATGCTCTGGAACTCTACAATTCTTTCATTGCAACTTTAGCTGAAAATATGGGGAAATTCGATACTCTCATGGACAGTGCGAATTTTGAAGAGCTAACTAGGACCGCCCACACAGTGAAGGGATGTGCAATGAATAGCGGCCATCAAGAAATGGCTGAAGTCGCGCTGCAAATGGAAATGGCAGCCAAAAACCATGATTGCAATTCGTGCAAAATCCTATCGGTAAAAATCAAGGAACTCTTTTCAATGCTTGAATGACATTTTAACTAGTTATATTAATAATATGACTATTAATAAAGAAGATATTATAAAGTCTATAGAGGCTCGTAATGCAAAGACAAGTTTCCAGCGTAATCTAAAGGCATTTTTTTGGGATGCTACTGTTTGGCTTGCTTATGCCCTCAAACGGGCGATGGATATTTCTTTCTCTTTAATAGCGTTAATTCTTCTTTCACCCCTGATGATTTCCGTCGCGATTGCTATAAAAATAGGGTCAGAAGGTCCTATCATCTTTAAACAAACTCGCGTCGGCAAAAATGGCCGCCATTTTATTTTTTATAAATTTCGCTCCATGAGAAAAACGGCCGAAGTAGATAAACAAAAAATTCTCCTTCAAAATGAAAGTAAAGATGGAGTCATCTTCAAAATGAAAGAAGACCCTCGGATCACTTCAGTCGGCAAGTTCATTCGCAAATACTCCATTGATGAACTCCCTCAATTTTTTAATGTACTTGAAGGGAGTATGAGCTTGGTGGGCCCGCGACCTCCCTTGCCCGATGAGGTTAAAGAATATACTCTTGAAGATAGGAAGCGCCTTCACATTACACCCGGCATTACTTGTATTTGGCAAATTGCCGGCAGAAGCAATATTCCTTTTAAGCAACAGGTTAGTTTAGACGAAGAGTACATAAAAAACCGAGGTTTTTTTCGAGACATTGCCATTCTCCTCAAAACTATACCAGCTGTCCTGACTGGAAGAGGCGCTTATTAACCGCAAATGCGTGCCATACTCAATCTTAGCCAACCTCCATACTCATGGCTCAATGAGTATTTCCCGGGCTTGAACCCCTATATGATCCCTTTTTTAAGCAAGCCCCTCATTGAGTTTTACATAGACTTTTGCTATCTCAGTAAGGTTACAGAAATTCTCGTTGTTCAAGAGAATTTTAATAGTGATCTTTTAAATTTTTTATCTGATGGATCCAAATGGGGAGTAACGATCACGAACGGGATAGGATGTCAACCGAGTAAATTAAAAGAAATTCTTCGCCGAAACTCTAAATTTTCGTCACAATCTCATTTTCTGTTTTTTAACGGATTCTTTTTCCCATTTTATAACAAGAAAAAACCTCCTATTGATTTCTACCCTCACTCTTTTCCAACAAACAGAATCAGCATACAAAATTCCCTAAAAGCTGTTAAACTCCCTTGTTTCGAGGAAATTGAACTTAATTCTATCCTAAGATTTTTCAATCTCAATATGCTCTTACTCTCCAAATTCACTGAACAGCTCCTCATGAAAGGGTATAAAGCCGAGTCTAGGGTGTTTATGGGGATGAACAATGTTGTTCCACGACTCTCTAAGCTCATACCTCCTTTTGTCGTGGGTGATGACGTACAAGTCAAAGATAGAGCTCAGCTTGGACCTGATGCTATTGTTGGCGACACGTGCATCATTGACAGCCGCTCTACAATATCAAATTCGATTGTATTGGATAAAACTTATGTCGGGGCAGACCTAGTTCTCGACAAGAAAATCATATATCGAAACAATATTATTGACCCCATTGCCGGCTTCATGGTCAGTTTTGCTGATAGCTCTTTTTCCTCAAAGTTGGAAGGAAATCTTGTCAGCCAGTGGGCCAGGCAGTGCATCACCAGTTTGTTTGCTGCAACTTTCATTTTTTGTATCACTCCATTCATGCTTTTATTTTTACTGATTGGATATCCCAAGAAAAAAATGATTAGCTACAAGATGGCTACTGGGAGAATTTCTTCACACCCCATCCCCTCTTACGAAAAGGACGACACTAACAAAAACACCTGGTTTTTTAAATTATCATTAGATAAGTTCAACCCGTTATGGCATGCAATGTTGGGAAGGATTAACCTTATTGGTGATACTCTTTGGGATGTGGAAACTCAGGAAAATCTGTTACAGGAATATAAAGATTATAGACCCGGAGCTCTGACTTATTCTGACTCCATCGGAGCTATAAAAACTAGCACGACTGAGAGCATAGTTGACGATCTGTTTTATAGGCACAATCGGACCCTTAAATCAGATGTTTTGCTCATTTTACGAACGTTTCTTGGGAAAATCTTTCGTGGAACCAAATCTGATGAAGTCTAAGTATACATTTATCTATAACACCCAGATTGAAATATTAATGGAATCTACCCTCGCAGATATTGCAGAAGAAGCGAGGGTTGATGCCTCTTTTAGACACTTAAAATATCTCGTTTTGGGTGGCGGTTATGGCCGTGGAGAAGGGGGCATTCTGATAAAAGAGAATGGAGAAGCCGCCCTCTATAACGATTTGGATTTTTTTGTGATTTCAAACACCCGGCTCCCCTGGAAAAACAACCAGCTTAACCAATTTTTCAAGCACGTTTCAGAAAAATGGGAAAAAAAGTTGGGTATTAACGTAGATTTCAGTAAAGCTAAGAATGCTAAATACGTAAAAAGTCGCTCTCATATCATGGTCTGGAGAGAAATGATTTTATCCCCGACACTATTAATCGGAGACGCAGAGGAATTTCAGAGATACTTTTCTCCAATTCCCCCTGTTATGCCCCCTTCTGAAACAGCTAAACTCCTCGTAAACCGTATGTCGGGGCTTTTACTCGCAAAACAGAGGCTCCTTCGCAAAAGCGACCTATTTTATGAAGATTATGATTTTATTGCCCGCAACATTAATAAAGCTGTTTTGGCCTGTGGAGATGCCCTTTTACTATTCCGCGGGAAATATGCCTTAAAAGTTCAGGATAGACTTCAGTCTCTTGATGAACTTCATGTTGAGAAAACTGAGAAATGGGCTAAACTGAAGTCACTGTATGCAGAAGCAGTACGTTTAAAAAAAACACCCTCAATATTACAAGATAGAGAGAGTCAAATGAGAAAACTTCAAGAAACAGTTGAGCTCTCCACCGAGACTGCTCGCGCTCTAGAGGGCTTTCTTTGTTCGTCAGAACAGAAATCACTCTTGAGAAGATTGAAAGAAAACCTGATTATTTTTCAACTTAGAAAAAATTTTAGTTTTTTAAATATAGAATTAAACCTTGCTAATAACATGTATTTTTGTTTTATTCTTGTGCTCATGAGCCTTCTGCAAGGCTCTGCCCTTCTTCCTGATGAGCATGAAAACGCCTATAGAAAAATGTGGAATTATATTGGATAGAGTTTTGGTTTGGTTTAAACTTTGAGAAGTACATATGGCGGTAGATAATGGCTTAAGTTTTGGGGGAAACACTCCAACAAACCCAACAGAAGATGAGGGTAAGCTGCCTTTCAATTTGGAAGTGTTTCGCTTTGACCCACGTAACCTTCTTATTTATGTCGCATCAAAGTGGCGTTGGATTTTAATCTTCTTTTTTTTAGCCCTTCTCGCCATATGGGGACTTGAAAAATCACGTTCTGTAAACTCTAAAACTGCATGGACTGCTGAGGCTAAAGTCCTTCATCAAGAGCGCTCAAACAGGCTTCCCAACTACTACCAGCAAATGGATACTGCAACGGTTATGCAGTTCTTTGCCTCTCGAGATGTTCAGGGGCGGGTCGGAGACCGTCTTCGAAATTCTCCACAATATGCGTTCTCCCCAGAGCTTTTTAAAAACGTTCTCGTATCCAGAGAGCGTGAACGAAGCTGGATCATCTCTATTAAAACCTCTGCAGGGACTCCGGAAACCGCGGCTGCAATCGCAAACGAAATGGCCGAGGAGGGAATTGCTGAGTACGTCAGACAGCAAAGCAGCAAAATTCGAGCTATTTTGCAAGAACGAAGTCTTCAACTTACAAACATCACAAAGGAGTTATCCTCCCTTCAATTTGAGAAAAAAAGACTTTACACATCGAACTCCGTTGTCTCGCCAGACATAGAGCTCCTAAAAAAGAACGAAGAAGTTTCTTCTTTTATTTCGAAAAAGGAAGACCTCCTCATCAAACTCCACAGCCTTGATATCAGCATTACCTCAATCAAATCTCTCCTCGAACAAACTCCCGAAATGGAGGAGGGTGAAAAAAGAATAGACAACACTCGCTCTCTTGGGCTAACTGGCAAAAAAAACGAACTTGAAAATCTCCTTAAAAGATACACCCCCGAAAATCCTAAAGTAAAAATACTGCTGGATGAAATTGATGTTTTAGAGAAAAACCAGGCGGCAGGCTCTAATCAAATAGCCGATGTCGTTGTGTTGAGGAAAAATCCGGTCTATGCAACTCTGCAAAACCAATTGACAGCCTTGGACATTGATCGCAAAACAACGGAAGTCTTAATTACTCAGTATGAGACGAATCAAATCTCCAAAGAAGATGAAATACAAGACATAATGAATCGGGCTGTCGCCTTCGAACAATTGCAGCAACGTGAGGAGCAGTTAAGATCAGGATCTCAAAAGGTCATGGATAGCATCAGTGATTTGGAGTTTCTTATGAGTTCGGCCGTTCCGGATGTTTCGATTTTTGAACGAGCTAAAATTCCTAGTGTCTCCAATATGGGACAGGCAAAATTCAAAATCGTTGGTGTGGGCATATTCCTAACCCTTCTTTTCTCCATTTTGATCGCAGCCTCTAAGATATTGAAACTCAAACTAGTATCTTCATCAGAGTATGAGTCAGCCTTGGATGTAACCCCGCTTGGGGAATTACCTCTTCCGAATGAGGCTATAGGAGAATCTAAAAAATCAACACTCCAAAAAATATTGCAAAATTTAAAGATTTTCCTGCAAGAACACAAACGTGTTGGCTTTTTAAAGTTTATGCCATCCGATTCATTAGAAGCAGATATCACAGAAATACTGGATATAGCAATGATCAGCGGACAAAAGACCTTTCGTCTAAAATGTATTCCTGCAACAAAAGGCGGAATTCCCGCCTCATACAAACCTCTAAAGGATGACAGTCTCGCTAAAAACCTTATCAGTGTTATTAAAGTTTCGGATGAAGGTTTTTTTTGCTTTCAAAACAACCTAAGCTTGGATTCAGCTGAAATGGATCTTCTCAGGTTCGATATAGAAGCACTTTGCTCTAGTTACGACCTCGTCGTTATTGAGGTCGAGTCTGAGGAAAGCACAGAACTATTAAGCTCACAAGTCGCTCAACTTTCCGAAAGAATCATTTTATCGGCACCCTTCGATTCTATTAAGAAAACAGTACTGCAAGAACACATTAAACAAATCAAAGAAACTTCTGATGTGAAAATTGCAGGGCTTCTTACCGACGTGCCTAATCCTTACTATGGAGGATAACATGCTTAGATATATTATTTTATTATTTATTTCTTTGGTTTCTACATCACTCTTTTGTTCCTGCCAGCATGGCATTGACAAAGATAGTTTGGAGTATCCGCCAGAATATGATGAATCTGGCGTAGATGTTTCCACCACTGACCCGGAGGAAGTCCGAAAACAATTAGAAGAAATAGCTAATACCCCCTACCCTCCTTACACAATGCAAGGAGGCGATATGTTTAGAGTCAAAGTATACGGCGAAGATGATGTTAGTGACACCCTTGGGGCATCTACTTCGACAGTTACTGCTGATGGTTATTTGGTATTAAACCTTGTTGGACCACTTTATGTGAAAGGTCTTACCCTCGTCGAGGCAACTGATCTTGTCACAAAAGCTTTCGAAAAATATATTCGATACCCCCGGGTCGCCCTGATTCCAACGAATATACACGGGAAACAAGCAACTCTAATTGGCGCCGTTAAAAACACAGGAGTTATTTCTGTGAGAGATGATACTCGGTTGACTGAATTTATTGCTTTGGGCGGTGGTTTCCATACAGGCCTTTTAGACGGGAAAGAAGTTGAATTGGCGGATATCCCCAGTTCTTACATAATACGGGACGGGAAAATACTCCCCATAAACTTTACGGAAGCTATATACAAAGGGAATCCTCTTCATAACATTGCCGTTCGCCCCGGGGATGTCGTATATATCGCCAGAAGAGACTCTTCTCGAGTTCTTATAATGGGCGAGGTGAATTCCCCTCGCCAGCTTAATTGGACCCCGGACATGACGGTAGTTGATACAATTGCTCAAGCCGGCGGCTTGAAAGATGAACATTGGGGCACTGCTCTTATCCTTCGCAGGCCTAAGGGGGCGAACACCGGCGCAGAACTTAAGGTCTACAAAGTGGATATTGACGACTTATTCTCTGGTAGAGGCAGAAACTTCAAAGTGGCATCTGAAGACATTGTATATATCCCGAAAGACTCCATCACCGAGTACAATGTTTTTATTCGAAAGCTCCTGCCAACAGCTCAGCTTATCAACGCAGCTTCTTCACCGGTTTATTGGTTTAACAGCAAATAGTTAAATTTTAATTTTGGAAGCAAAGCATGTCATATTTTTCTTAGGATTATTTGTTGGAGTGCCCATACTTGCAATATTGCTCAATACTAATCTAAAATATTTAAGATGGGGAGTTTTTTTACTCATTTTTTCAATTCCATTCATCCATGCTACTGGAATTGGTTTACTTGGTGACCCGATGTACAGAGGAACATCTAGAGGTTTTGAAATCGCACTGCCAGATTTGCTAGCTCTTTCTTTGCTTTTTTCGATACTAATAAAAAAAAGAAAGTTAAGATTAGCACCACTTGGATCATATCTTTATATTTTATATTTTATATTTTCTTTAATATCAATAATAAATTCTGGATATGCAATGTATTCATATTATGAATTATTAAAAATGATATTAGGCTATATAATTTTTTCAGCAATATATAATTATATTTATATGTATAAAGATTTTAATATAATACTATATTCTTTTTCTATATTAATTTTTTATAACTTACTTCTTATGTTTGATCAAAAATATAGATTAGGCTTTTATCAGCCATCCGGTTTATTTACTCACAGAAATTCAACATCTATGTTTATAAACATGGTGGCACCTATTTTTCTATCATTTTTATTACAATCAAAAAATAAAAAAACAGTATTTTATTTTTTCTTTTTTATTTATTCTTTATGCGCATTAACTGTAGTTTTAGCTCTTTCTCGTGGCGCTATCTTTTTTTTCCCAATCTCATCAGCAATTGTTGCATCTTTTTCTATAGCTGCAAAAGTCACAAAACGTAAGGTTTTAATTATTTCAGTTTTTTTTATCATTGCAGTCACAGGTTCTTTTTATGCAGCACCGATGGTTGCGGAGCGTTTTGAAAATGCTAGTGAAAGATCTAAGGAGGGGCGGATCCATCTTGCTCATACTGCGGTTATTATGGCCAATGATAAATTTTTTGGAGTCGGGTTAAACAATTGGAGTCTCAAGGCAAGCTATCCGTATACCTATACGAACATCGATGACCTCAACGTTCCAAATCCAGAAGAATATAAAAGGGGTATTGTTGAGACAACTTACTTATTAGTCGCAGCAGAGTGTGGTTGGATTGGATTAGTTTCTCTTTTATGCTGGTTGGGATATTATTTCTTTAGAAATATTATTAATATTTTCAAATATAAAAATACACCTGTCCAATATATGCCAATAGGAATACTAGCTGGACTTTTCGCCATTCTTGGCCAATCCACATTGGAATGGGCTCTCAAGCAAACCCCCAATTTTTACCAACTTATGCTTATTTTCGCCATTATTGCGGCAATGAGTCAGAATTACAAAGATTACAAGAAAATTAAAGATATTCCATCTTTATGAAAGAAATTCCAGTTTACTTGTTTGTCGATGCCTTAGGATGGGAAATTGTTAAGAAATATAATTTTCTGAAAGATGAACTGCCCTTTCGACACCCGGTAAAAATGCAGTTCGGGTACTCTTCAACAGCGATACCAACAATTCTTTCAGGAGAACACCCCAACAAACATAATCATTTTTCTTTTTTCTATTATGATCCAATTAATTCTCCTTTTAAAATATTTAGATTCTTAAAATATTTTTTTGGGGCAGGTCTCCATCCCCGGTGTATTTTGAATAGAGGTCGAGTTAGGAGGTATGTTTCTAAACTTTTTTCAAAACTTAAAGGCTATACTGGCTACTTCCAGCTCTACCAGGTTCCCTATGATAAACTGTGCTATTTTGATTATTGCGAGAAAGAAGATATTTTCGCAAAAAACGGGCTTCCTCCCTTAAAAAATTTAAGAGATATTTTAGAAGACTCGGGGCTTCGCTTTCTCATCTCCGATTGGAGAAAACCTGAATCCTATAATATGGACGAAGCTGAAGAAACACTACTAAATGAACAAATTGATTTCGTGTTCATTTACACAGCTCAATTTGATTCGTTCCTTCACGACCATGTTTCGGACTATCAGACTGTAGCAGAGAAATTGAATTTTTATGAGTCTCGTTTGAAATCTCTTTTTGCTCACCTTAAGAAAAATGAAATATCTGTAAAGTTTACAATAGTTTCAGACCATGGGATGACTCCGCTGAAAGGGACTGTCGACCTAATGAAATTCGTTGAAGAATTGGGACTTGATTTTGCTAAAGACTATGCTGCAGTTTATGATTCCACAATGGCCAGATTTTGGTATCTTAACTCAGATGCTAAACAAAAAATTAAAAACAGACTTTCTGATCCGGATTGCAGCGGCTCTTTTCTCTCTGAGGAAGAAAAAATCTCCTACGGAATTGACTTTACTAACAACAAGTTCGGCGAGGATATTTTTTTGACGAAAGTTGGTATTCAGATTGCCCCTTGCGATTTGGGTAGAAAACCTCTTAATGGGATGCATGGTTTCAGTCCAGAAGACAAGGATTCTACTGCGTGCTTCCTCTCTACTCATGCCCCGAGTTTCATCCCCTTAGAAGTAAAAGATTATTTTCATCTTATGAAAAAAGACATTGATTCGTTGTCATTAAAATCAAAAACTAATACAATTATATAATTGAGACTTATAGGTAATAATTTAATCGCTGTAAATATTTTGGCTTCCTATGCGCGTATTTTCGTTTTGGCAGCTCTCACTCTTTTCAGCAGCCGCTGGGTTCTCAGCGCATTAGGTGAAATTGACTTTGGCCTTTATAACGTAGTTGGGGGGCTAATTGTTTTTATTCTATTTCTAGGAAACACACTAGCTAATAGTGTACAGCGTTTTTATGCCTACACCATAGGGAGTGATAATTTCACGGAACTACAAAAATGGTTTAATTGTGCTTTTTTACTTCATACACTTTTCGCTATTTTGCTCTTTTTAATCGGTATTCCACTGGGAATTTTCCTTCTCGAACAGATTTTAAATCTCCCCGTGGATAGACTATCGACCTGTAAATGGGTCTACTATTTTTCAGTTTTTTCTGCGATGGAAACAATGATATTTATTCCATATTGGAGCATGTTTTATGCAAAACAACGTATTTTTGAATTAACCTTTTGGACGAGTCTGCAAACCATTTTAACATTTATACTTGCATGGAAGCTGTTAAACATGAAAGGGGACTTACTCTTATTTTACTCTTTTGGAGTTGTTCTTATAAAATTTTTTACTGATTTTTTTTTAGTACTTAGGGCAAGATTTATATTTAAAGAATGCAAGGTTAAGTCAGATTTTTTATTCGAAAAAAAAAGAATTATAAAACTTATTTCATTTGCAGGATGGAATCTTTTTGGTGCATTTGGAGGCGTTGTCAAAAATCAAGGATTGGCTTTCCTTATCAACATATTTATGGGCCCCAAAATTAATGCTGCTTTCGGTATTGCAAACCAATTTGCATCTCAAACAAACAACATGTCCTCTGCCATTTACCAATCCATTTCTCCTGAAATTACTAGTCGCGAGGGGCAGGGAAATCGAACTGGAATGATTTCTCTTTCTCAGCAAATGAGTAAATTTATCATTCTCCTGACTTTTTTTTGGGCAATTCCCTTTTTCTTCGAGATGGATTATCTTTTAAAACTATGGTTAAAAAATCCACCACTGCACGCAGCAACCTTTTGCCAAATAATTTTACTTGCCTATATAATCGACAAATCTACGGCAGGCTATATGGAAGCTGTAAAAGCTTTTGGAAAAATTGCTCTGTACCAATTCGTCCAGGGAGGGATGTTTATTTTGACACTTCCACTTTCCTGGCTCGTATTTAAACTCGGTGGAAGTTCAGAACTGGCTATTGCCATGCTAGTTGTCACTTCCACAGGATGCTCTATTGGACGTATTTTCTGGGTAAAAAAACTGATGAAAGTATCCCCTTTAAGTTGGATACATTCCGTTTTCACCAAATGCACATATGTTGCTATACCTTCAATTACGGCCTGCATTGTTTTGAAAAACTTGATGGAACAAGGGTTTTTCCGTTTTTGCTCGGTAGTAATCGTCACAGGAATGCTTTCAACAATTTTTTGCTGGTTATTTTCTCTAACTTTTTCTGAAAAGATTTTTATAAAGAATAAATTAATTTTTATAAAAAATAAATTTAATAAATAATTTTTTAAATTAATATTGTGAAAAATAGAGTTTATTTACCAGCAACTGTTTTATCAAAAGAACCTTTTATTTTTATATCCTTTTTTGAAGACTTTTTAAATTGGAAAGATGATTTTTTATTTTGGATAAAAGAGAACAAGAAATATAATAATATATATGCATTATTTAATTTTGGATGGAATTATGAAAGCGATGATAGGATTGAATTTATAAAAAAAGAAATAAGTAAATTAAAGTTATTAGATACAAATATAAAATTTTATTTTCTTTGTAATTCATTAAATGAATTACACAATTTAAAAGAAATAAATGATAATTGTGTTTTTTGTAGCCAGAATGCTTTTTTAAAAGAAAATCGTTATTTGGTCACCAGACAAAAAAAAATCTATAATGCCATCTATTTAGCCAGATTAACTCCCTTTAAACGTCATGACCTGGCAATTAATGTCCCTCGGCTACTTCTTATCGGGTCCTATTCCCAGAAAGAGCAGGATTATGCAAAGGGCATACTTGACAAACTCCAAAATAATGCTACCCATATAAGCAAGGTTAGAGGTATATTTATGTTCCGTTACATCAACCAGGCAAAAGTTGGTTTGGGGCTTTCGGAGGAGGAGGGAGCGATGTACGCTGCCACCGAGTACGGTCTTTGCGGAGTCCCATTGGTGACGACACGGAACAAAGGCGGTAGAGAGCAGTCTCTGTGTCCAGATTACGTTCACATCCTTGATACTGCTTTTCCTACGCCTGAAGGTGTAGCTGAAGCAGTAGAGCATGTTGCAAAACAAGAGTTTTCGCCCGAAAAGGTTAGAAATTCGACGATTCAAGTTTTAAAACAACATCGGATCCGTTTTGAAAAATTGATCCGAGATATTTATACCGAATCTGGCCAAGGTACAGAAAAAGAATTTAAAAAATCTATTATTTTTCCTCATAAGTTTGGTCTTAGATGCCGCCTATGGCCTTTCTTTAAATATTTTAGAGGAATGAAAATTGTTCACTAACAATAGGATTTTTCATATGAATCGGAATAAACTCACTCTAGTAATTCCTTGCTACAACGAAGAATCAATTATCGATAGTACGGTTCAAGAAGTTTTAATTCAGTTAAATGGATTGATAGCATCCGATAGAATATCTTCTGAGAGTAATATTCTGTTGATAGACGATGGCTCGAAAGATAAAACCTGGGAGCGAATTGAGGAGTTGAGCAAAAAACATTTGTCAGTTTGTGGTCTTAAGCTTTCCCGAAATTGCGGACATCAAACGGCTTTATTGGCCGGACTTATGCACGCCAAAGAAAAATGTGATGTTACTATTTCGTTAGATGCGGATTTACAAGACGACATTACCGTTTTAAAAGATTTTATTGATGAGTATAATAGGGGAAGCGATATTGTCTATGGGGTACGCTCTGATAGATCTTCCGATACAATATTTAAGAGAGCCTCTGCGGAATTTTTTTATCGCATCCTTTCTTTTCTTGGAGTTAAATCGATATTTAATCACGCTGATTACAGGTTAATGAGCAAAAGAGCTCTTGATGTTTTTTCGCAATATAAAGAGACAAATCTATATATTCGAGGGATTATCCCGCTTATTGGATTTAAACACTCTATTGTTTTATATAAAAGAAAACCTACAGAAAGACCTACACATTACCCTTTCTTTAAAATGCTCCAGCTTGCATTAGACGGAGTTACTTCCTTCAGCATTAAACCTTTGAGATTTATATTTAGTTTGGGTGTCTTAATGTTTTTTATTAGTATTATTTTATTAGGATATGCTGGATATGTAAAATTATATGGAGATACAGTTCCGGGATGGACTTCTTTAATGTTTACAATTCTTTTCCTTGGCGGAATTCAACTCTTTTCCATAGGAATTGTTGGCGAATATATTGGAAAAATATATTCAGAAGTTAAACAGCGGCCAAGATATATAATTAAAAAATATACATTAAACAATTCATTATAATAATATAATTTATATGAATAATATTTTTTTAAATATACCTTTTTTTTGGGATAAATTGATTCGAAAATGCGGTGATACTTTTTTTTATCCTGCCCTCCTTGGAACTCTCGGGTGCATCGGACTCATCCCCTTACTTTATCCTGGCATTCCTCAGGGACATGATCTTTTTTTTCATCTGGCCCGCCTCCAAGGAATGCTTGATGCCTTAAATGAAGGAGTTTTTCCAATTAGAGTAAATTTTTCTGCATTAGATGGATACGGATATGCTTCTGGCCTTTTTTATCCAGATTTTTTTGCATATATCCCTGTTTTTTTTGCAAAGATCGGTATTTCTTTAATTAATTCTTATAAATTATTTCTTTTTATTTGGTGGTTTTTCGCTGTTTATAGCATGTATTTCTCCCTTACAAAGATGGGTGTTGAAAAGTTTGGTGCATTTGCAGGAGCTCTTCTCTATGGCTGGAGCAGCTATTTTGCAACAGATATTTTTAATCGAGCTGCTTTTGGTGAAGTTTTGGCTTTTCCTTTTATACCAATGGTTATTTTAGGCCTATACAATCTCATCTACGGAAACTTTAGGAATAATCTCCCTCTTATTTTTGGTTTTTCAGCTTTGTTTTTAGCACATCAGATTACATTTATTTTGATGTGTATAATCTCTTTTTTATGGTGTGTATTAAACATTATTCTTTTTTTAAGAAAATTAGAAAGAATATTATTTTTATTTATTAGTATATTTATAACTTTTGTCTTAGTTTCATTTTTCTTTTTACCGATGTTAGAGCAAATGCAGTACATGGAATACAATCTTACCTCAAGAACCATTAAAAGTTCTATTATTGAGAGGGCTGTTCCATTTACGAGGCTTTGGCTTGAGCTCCCTTACATGAAACTCGAATATTGGATTCCCCCCGGAATAGGGATTATTTTTCTAATCATTGCCTCTCAGCGACTTCGCTTTACTTTGCCACCAAACATTCACAGACGCACCAGTGACGGCTTGCTCATTATCGGCTTTGGTTGCCTACTTGCAGCAACCAATTTTCTCCCCTGGGAAGGGATGATGAAGGCGCTTGCAGGAATCCAATTTCCATGGCGTTTTTACCTTCCAGCAACTGCATTTTTGGCAGCAGGATGTGGGTTTATTCTCTCTCACCTGACACAAAACGATATATCTAAAATTCGCTACTGGACCTGGATACTATTTGTTGGTTGCGGTTTTGCTTGGTACTTTAACGTAGCTTATGTTTATGCTGCAAAAATTCATGAAGGAAAGATGTTAACTAATTTTTCACCATCCATGGCTGGACGTTTAGTGGCCAGTGGAATTCATTACCTTCCGAGTGGAATGGATATTGAAGATATTGAGGAGAGAGGTAAAATTGTTCTTTCAAAGAATACAATAAGAATGCGTCCAAGTTTTTCAGCTAATGGAGAAACTACATTGACATTCGAAGGGAATTCTTCAGATAATCAACTGGAATTTCCAATTATCCCCTACAAAGGATATGCAGCGCAGCTGATATTACCTGGTCAAAATCACATAGGGCTCCCTATTCTTATAAGCTCTAACTCGCTTTTATCAGTAGACCTCCCCAAGGAGTATAAGACTGGAAAAATCCATATTTACTATAAGGGTACTCTTGTCCAGAAAATTTCGGCTATTTTATCTGGCCTATTTTTCCTCGGAATTTGCGTCTACAAAGCGTTTTTCGTAAGGCGCTCTCGCTTAATATAAACGAAAAATAATTCGCCTAACTAGCCTGCACATACAGATATTATGCCTAGAGTCAGCATAGTCATTCGATCTAGAAATGATGCTCCTTTTATTAAACGGGTTTTAGATAAGATTTCGGAGCAGACTTTTTCTGATTATGAAATCTTAATTTTTGACAATGCATCAACAGATGGTACCAGAGAAATAATTGATCAGTATGATAATATCCGTTCATTCTCTATTCCAGATGGCTCCTATATCCCTGGAAAAGTATTAAATCTTGCTTTTGAAAATTGTTTAGGGAATATTATTGTCTACAATAATAGTGACTCTATTCCCCATGATAGGTTTTGGCTGGAAGAATTAATAAAACCGCTATTAAACCAACAAGCACAAGCCTCATACGCTCGCCAAGTTTCCCGACCTGATGCCTTCCCTTGGGTTAAACTGGACTACTCAAGAGCCTTTCCAGACGTACCTCTTTCCAACACTTTTTTTTCGATGGTCAGCTCTGCAACAACACGAACCACCCTTGAGCGATTCCCCTTTAATCCAAATATTTCCTATTCAGAAGATATCTATTGGGCGAAGACTTTAAGGGATAATGGGCTAAAAATTGCCTATACACCAAAATCAATCGTCGAACATTCACATAATTATAGCATTGAACAAGTCCAAAAAAGGTTTTATGGGGAAGGTTATGCAGACGGCCAAATTTGGAAAAAGAAACAACCTTTTTACCCTTTCACAAAAGGGCTCCTTGGAGGAATTTTCAGAGACTTTTTTTGGCTATTGAAAAGGAATCAAATCGCCCACCTGGCGCCTTGTCTAAAATATCGTTTCAAACAAAAGTTCTCATATAGAAATGGATTAAAGGATTATTTTAAAAATATTTAAAAATGAGAATTGCAAATGTCATAAGGCGCTTATCTTTTTCTGAGTGGGGCGGGACAGAAACTGCTGTCTGGAATTCGTCGAGGAAACTTAAATATCTTGGAAATGAAATTGAGATTTTATCCACTACAGCTCTCTGTAAAATCAAAAAAGAAATAATAGAAAATTTAGATATTTATAGATTTAAGTATTTTTACCCGCAACTTTTTCTTTCAAAAAGTAATTCATTTTTACTAGATAAAAAGGGTGGAAATCCTTTTTCATTCTCTCTCCACAGACACTTAATAAAAGGAGAATATGATTTAATCCATTCCCATGCCATGGGACGGATTGCTAAAATTGCACAAAGAGCTGCTCATAAAAAAAATATTCCATTTATAATCTCTTTTCATGGGGGGAATTATGACGTTCCTCCTTCAGAGTTGGAAGAGATGCAAAAACCGCTCAAAGGAAGTATAGGTTATGGAAAATTAATTGAACGGATCTTTGGCCTTGATGGAGACATCGTTGCTCAATCTGATGGAATTATATGCGTTGGAAAAAATGAATTTGAACTAGTTCAAAAAAAATTTCCAGGTAAAAAAGTCGCTCATATTGCAAATGGTGTGGACTCCTCCTTGTTTTCTAAGGCTGTTCAAACTAGCTTCAAATCCAAGTATAACATCCCAGAAAACAGAAAGTTGCTTCTTTGTGTTTCTCGAGTCGATTATCAAAAAAATCAACTTGCATTAGTTAAATTGTTAAAGGAGTTGATTTCTAAATGTGAAAATGTACATTGTGCAATAATCGGTTTTATTACTTCACCTTCCTATTTCAATAAACTGAAAGAAGATATTTCCCGAGCGGGGTTAACAGATCGCTTTACTCTGGTAGAAGGTTTGCCTCCACAATCTGATCTACTTATAGGTGCATATAAAGATGCCAGCCTTTTTGTATTACCCAGCATACATGAACCATTCGGGATTGTCGTTCTTGAAGCCTGGAGTGCTAAACTACCAGCAATTGCCTCAGCAGTAGGTGGTCTAAAAACACTTATCAAAAATGGAGAAAATGGATTTCTGTTTGATCCTTCCAATTTGGCCTCCATGACGAGAGCATATTTTGACGCACTCGATAAAAAAGAACTTCTTGTCAAGAACGCATTCAGAGAAGTCAACGATTATTATTCATGGGAAGCAATAACGAATCAGCAACTGGATTTTTACAAAGAAGTTATTTATGATTTTAAAAAGAAATAAAGTATTGTTTATTTCACAATATGCCGGTTTTATTGGGGGGCTGGAGCGATATATTCACTCGGTAGCTGCGCTACTGAAAGAAAATGGATTTAAGGTTTATTCCCTCTTCATTGAGGCTGCTCAAGAAAAAGAAAGATTTCTTTCTATTTTTGATGATTACTGGAATATAGAAGATATTAATCAGATTTCTGAAAAAGATTTTGATTTGACTACCGTTCACAAAATATCTCATCCGAACACATTTGAAAAAATTTTACAGCGCTTCTCCCCTGCTCTTTTTGTTCACGATCATGACTATTACTGTCCTAAGGGCTTTAAATATTATCCTTATAAAAGAATAAATTGTCACCGTCATTACTCGCGCCTATTCTGTGCTGTCTGTTCTTCTCTGGTTCCACCCAGACATATGGTCAAAGGGATAAACATAGCACTAAAAAAGAATTTTATTGAATCAGCGAAATTGTTTAAACAGGCAATGTCCTGTAAATTCTTCGTCGTCCTCTCTGATTTCATGAAGTGTAATTTGTTGAAAAATGGTGTAACTGAAGAAAAAATAAAAATCATTCACCCCTTTTTAAGACTACCAGTTCTCCCGAATAAAAAGCGTATTAATAGCGATATTCCACAAATTGTCTTTGCGGGACAACAAGTTGTATCTAAGGGGACCCCTTTATTTTTAGAAGCCATCTCCAAACTGAGAGCGAAAGCTTCCGTACGCATCTTAGGAAATGGTTCTCGCTTAATGGATTTTAAAAGAATAGCTGAACAAATGGAGCTAAAGAATCATGTTAGTTTTGATGGTTGGGTTCAAAATCCTCTGGAAGTTTTTATAAATTCGGATATCGCCGTATTCCCGTCCCTCTGGCAGGAACCTTTCGGTCTTTCCGGCATTGAGGCCATGGGCTGTGGGATTCCTGTTGTTGGCTTTGATGTCGGAGGCGTTTCAGAGTGGCTAAAAAATGGGTATAATGGGATTCTTGTTTCGGAACGAGACACAACCGCTATGGCCGCTGCGATTGACAAGCTACTTGTTGACAACAAACTCCGAAAAACTCTCGGAAACAATGCTCGCCAAGGCGTTGAAAAAGACTATTGTAAACAAAAGTTTTTAAATAACTTTATAAATATTATATGAATATTCTGGTTAGTTGCATGGGTTATGATGGCGGAAAGTCCGGTATCTCTACCTACATGCGAAATGTAATTGAGAATTTTAAAGATTCATCTCATTCCATAACACTTATTCTGGAATACGATAGCGTTGATACTTTTAAGACTTATACGAAAATAGCTATACCAAGAGTTTTTTCAAAATCACTCATGGGAATGCTTTGGCACTTTTTAATTCTACCTTTCTACACCTTTAGAAAAAAATATGACTGCATTTTAATTCTAGCCGCCAGTAGAAGATATCTAGCTTTTAGTAAAATTCCCCAAATTGGTGTAATCCATGATCTGTCAGCTTATCGAATTGACAAAAAGTATGATCCGATACGCATGTTTTATCTCAGAAAACTACAACCCTGGCTTGGCAAAAGGCTAGACGAAATTGTAGCCATCAGCCAATCAACAAAAGATGATATTATTCGATACTGGAGAATTACCCCTGATAAAGTTACACTAAATTATAATGGACTGACAAAACTACAGCAACCAGATGAGCGCATACAGAAGCGGCTTGATCTTAAAAAATACATTCTTTATGTTTCTCGTATCGAACATCCGGGAAAAAATCATTTGGGCCTCATTAAGGCCTATAGGTCACTGCCAACCTCAATCCGGGATGAGTATAAACTTGTCTTCGCAGGTTCTGATTGGAAAGGCGCAAAGACAGTCAGAGACTATGTTAGCCAATCTTCAGATTCTGATAAAATAATCTTTACCGGTTTTGTGTCCAATGCAGAGCTATCCAGCCTTTATAAACAAGCCTCTATATTCGTATTCCCCTCGTTTTCAGAAGGATTTGGCTTACCGTTACTTGAGGCGATGAGCTCTTCTGTGCCTTGCGCTTGCGCGAATAATACTTCACTAGGGGAAATTGCAGGAGACGCGGCTTTATTATTTGATCCGGAAAATACTGATCAAATCTCTAATTGCATTCTTAGAATTTTATCTGATGAGGAGCTTTCCGCTGATCTTACCCAAAGGGGAATTGCTCGCTCTAAACAGTTCGATTGGAACCATCATTCGCTGAAACTATTATCGATTTGTGAATATATATATGAAAGGAATTCATATTTAGATGTATTTGGGATAGAATTTTTGAACGGAAGAATGCATGAGGTCATTAGAATTATCGATGAAAATATTTGCAAAAAAAGAAAGAAGAAAATAGCTTTCATTAATGCTCATTACCTCAATACAGCCTATGAAGACACAGAGCAAATTGAAAGGCTCAACCGTTTTGATTATGTCCTACCAGACGGCAGCGGGGTTTCTTTGGCATGCAAATTACTTGGATACCGATATCGAGAAAACCTAAATGGTACTGACTTGCTCCCGTTGCTGTGCAGACTATTTGAGCAACGTGGTTATACTATGTATTTTTTTGGCTCTGCGGAAACTGTTGCTGAACGCGCCGCTCAGAATTTCTTAAAAAAATACCCTAAACTTAAGATTATTGGATACAGAAGTGGTTATTTCAAAAAACAGGAAGAAGAAGATATTATATTAAAAATTAACCAGCTCTCTCCCGATTTGCTTGTTGTTGGGTTTGGTGTGAAATTGCAGGAAAAATGGGTCGATGAAAACTTCGATAAGCTTAATTGTCGCATTGTAGCGGCCATGGGAGGCATCTTGGATGTGTATTCAGGCGACGCACCAAGAGGCCACCCCTTATTGCGCAAACTGGGGTTGGAGTGGGTTCGACGCCTGTATAACGAACCCAAAAGACTCGCCAAAAGATACCTCTTCGGTAACCCTCTGTTCCTGTACCGCGTTGCGAAATCTCGCTTTCTATTGCTAAAAGTCAAAAATTAAGGTAGTGGAGCATACCCTTTCAATTTTTTTATATCGTCAACAGGTTTACGATTCTTAATATTATCTGAGGGCAGCCAAGGTGAATTCAGTAGCCAACCAGTTGCCGCTAGAGCGGGAGCTATTGTTTCGCTAACAGTGTACTCACTCGCAGCCACACTGAATGATTCCACATTCGAAAATCGTCTCCAGATGGGCCAAAGCTTACTCAACAAAGATGAAAACTCATCCACTGTTAGATTGGTGGTTCCCAATGTAGACTCTGAAAATAGCATTTTAGGCTCCGGAAAAAATTTTCTATCTGCTCTAGAATCGTAAAATAAAGCGTGGGCAAGTTTTATGTCATCACGAGCTATCCCGAATGTGTTCCGATACGGAGTAATCCCCAAAACATACTCAGCAATACCATCTGAATGAGACGGTAAATCCAAGTACTTTACAGGATAATTAACACCGAGACCCGATGTCATAGTTTGTCCAAATGGGTTTGCACCATTATGCCAATCATTACAAAGATATACAGCATCTCGATATGTTTTTTCGCCCGTCAGCTCATACGCCGCAACAAAAAAGGACGCATTCCGCAGCGGGTGAAAATTCCCCCAGGACATATATGAAACATAGCCATGGTCAGACGGATACCAGGGAATTCGATAGGGATAATTTTTTCCCAACCATTCCAGCCTCTCCACTGCCGCTTTTAAAACTCTTTCTCTATAGGTCTGATGCAATTTTTTTAGCCAATCATCTATGGTTGAGCCATACAACAAAAATTCACTATAAAACAGTGCACTATTCCTCCAGGCGACATCCACTATATTTTTATGTATCTCTTTTTCCCTCTTCCTAATGTCCTCCAGATATCCCTGTTCCGAAGTCAGTAAGTAGAGATTAAAGGCTGCTTTAAAAAAAAAATCGGACGGAACAACCGGACTTTCTTTATAGTGATAAGGAACTTTTTTAGTTACCTTTTTTCCATCAACCTGCTCTTCTACGGGATACATGTAGTTAGCTTCAAAACGATTTTGAGGGTTAATCCCGTACTCATAGGCTTTAAGAGAAGACTTCAAATACAAATCACTTAGTTGATTCTCGCCAGTTTTTTTTAAAACAAGAGAAAGCATGGATGCGTGCGCGGCATATTGCATCGAACTTTCCATCGTTCCGGCGGACAGATAATACCGCTGCAAATCTGTGCCGGGATTCCAGTTTGCAGGGTGACTAGTGGCTTCTATCCAGCCTCCGACTGCGCCTGTCTCCAGCTGAGCCTTTCTCCAAACATCCATGCCCCATATAGCCTCATTGATAATATCCGGAATCCCGTCGCCCGATTCCGGGATATTCAATTGTCCATCAATAAAATTCTCCGGCCTCATCAAGTAAACCGCCAGAAGGGCATTGACTACCTCGTAATGGTAAGGCCGGCGGTCGTAGTCTGCCGCGTCATGCCAACCACCACAGACACCTTCAACCACCTCATCCGTTTGAAGTGTATCAATCAATTTGAAATGAGAAACAGCAACAGAATTCCCCGCTTCATCGAAGAAACCACAGTCCCTCTTGGCGTCAGCAGTGTAATGTCTGTTATTCGGGGGAAAATTGGCCCTGTATGTGAGCAGGTGACACTTTCCTGAAAGCCATTCAGTATAAGGACGTTCTTTGGCAATACCGCAACGTTTGTGATATAAGCCTTTTGCGTGGATATAAAAAGCTTCACCAATTGCATCTTCCCCAATGGTAAATGAATAGGATCTGCCGACGGAAGGAATATGAATGTAATATTCACCCTCCTTATTAAAGTTTGAAAAATTAATCTCATAAACATCTTCCCCGGTGAAAGGCGTTCCTGTTTTATACACCGGGTCAACTACTCTCTGAGAAAGAATACCTCTATACACAGTCTTTCCGGTTTCTTTTTCGCAGATGGAAAAAAGTTTTTGATCCAAGTGAGAAAAATCCAAAGCCCCTAAGGTACCAAGCCATGCGCCCAAATAGGCATACTTCCTCCCTGCGTCGGTCGAATACCCCAACTGGTTAACTTTGATTGCTCCACTAATATTTTCATCCTCTTTATACTTAAAATTAATACTCTCTCCCAGAGGATTCTCAAGCCGATATTCGGTTCCGCTTTTAAGAGGAGACTGCAATCTCAAGAAAGCATAATGGGCAACCTGAGCATTTCGAGTCAGCTGCTCTTCTCCCGTTTTAAAATTGGGAACCCCGAATTGCCCTATAGGATTTACCCAGTACCCTGAATTAAATATCTCAGATTCGGGGGAAAGTTTGAAGTCTTCCGAATTATTATATGCAGCGGCAATTACAGGGCGATATTTGAGGATAATCTCTGCTAGCTGAGTATTGTAGAACATGTTGACGGACCATGCAGGAATATTGGCTGTTTGGCTCACTATGCCTTTCATAAAACCGCCACACTCTTCAATAAAACGCTCTGTTAAAAAATCTGTGTAGTCACCAATTAAACAAATAGTTTGATTGTCAATTATTTCAACCTTCAAGAAGCCTCTGATTGGCACCGTAATGTTTGGATCAGGCTTAAAAGAGCCACTTTCATACTTTACAGCCGTAATTGCGGCACTCACAGCATCTCGGACTCCACCACGAGGAGAAATCCCATGTTTTTCGATAAAATCTTTAGCACGAACAACTTTATTCTCCAATCTTGCCACCTGTGGCTCAAAAAAAATCAGGGCTAAGGCCAGCAGGCCGAGAACTGCCAAAGAGATATTTAATATTGTTTTCTTTTTCACACCACACCCACTACTCTGATCACTCGATTAAGTAAGGAGGCACCCAAAGGACTAATATAGATGAAGGAATTCATGAGTCAACATTTCTCTTGCTACAAATAAGGCTTTATGCTAGTGATCTGGTTGTTTGATTGGGACTCTCTATTTTCTCTAACTGCAATATTTGGAAGTTAAGATTATGCGTTTTTTTCTGGGCGGTGTTCCGTTTGGTTGTGACAATATTGGTGACGAGGCTATCCTGGCCGGGGTGGTCCGTATTCTTCGCCGAAATTTTAAGAATACTGAAATCACTGTTAGCACTGGTGAACCTGATAAAACGGCTTCTTTGCTTGGAGTAAAAGGGGTCCCTTTGTATGGATTTAAACCAGAACATCCTTTATCAAACCTTTCAAATTCTTTAAAAAACCACGACACCTTTGTATGGGCCGGGGCTACCGGTTTGTCGGACTATCCTGCACTAGCGACCCAGATAGTAAGTATAGCTCAACGACAGGGTCTGAAAACAGTTGTTTGGGGTGTCGGCATGGATTCCACCTTCAACCCAGCTCTTTTTAAACTTGCAGGCAAAAAACTATTTATCTGCAAATTGCTCAAAAAGGTCTCTGCAAACACCATTGATGCTCCGACTCGAGTGGAGGAGTATTTTATTAGAAACATACAAAAACGAATTGCCAAGGTTTTATCTAAGTGTAATCTGCTTGTGTGTCGAGACCCGGAATCTCGCAAATCGCTGTTGGATTGCTCATCGGCACTTCACGTAACGGTGGGTGCAGATTCAGCTATTGTCTTCGACCAGCCTAATCTGGCTTCCATTAGCCACCTTTCCGGAGAGATTTTGGATGCATTATCGGGAAGTTATGAAAAAATTGGTGTTTGCATTTCATCCCAGAGAAGTATTCAAAACACAGATTCTTTAATAGAAGCACTGGATTCAATTGTCTCGTCACCTTCACGACGCATGTTCTTCATCCCGATGAACCCCAAGACAGACTATGAGCTTATGGGTAAACTTCGCGGACAAATGAAAAACCAAAAAAAATGTTTCCTATTAGCTGGATGTGAGGAACCGGAGCAAGTACTGACTCTAGCGTCTCTTTGTTCGGTCGTGATCTCAAGCAGGCTGCACCTTTTAATCCTTTCTGCCAACGTCAAAACCCCAATCATCGGCATTTCAAGAGGCAGCAAAATAGATAATTTCCTAGGACAATTCGGTTTTAAAAGTGCAGGCGATGTATACAACTGCAACTTTAATCACATCCAATCAGAGACGGACCGACTCATTTCCAATCCACTACCCTATCGGGAAAAACGTGATCAGGTTTATCGACACCTGCATGAACGGCTCAGTTTTGCAGAATCACTCCTAGTTAAAAAGCTCACTCTTTCTTAACACTAAGTCAAGCATCAGGCCAAAGTCTCCCCGCTTCTTCTCGAAGTTTGTACTTCATCACCTTACCACTGGCGGTTAACGGGTATTCGTTCACAAATGCAATGTATTTCGGAATTTTGCACCAGGCGATTTTCCCGCGACAATAATCAACAATGTCCTCTTCCCTTAGATTAACCCCGGGCTTTAATATAATAAAAGCACCAGGCTGCTCGCCGTATTTTCTGCTGGGGACTCCTACGACTTGAACATCCTGTATTCCCTCAATGTGATGAATAAAGTCCTCCAACTCCTTAGGGTAGATATTCTCCCCTCCGCGGATAATCATATCTTTAAGGCGCCCTGTAATGGAAAAGTATCCGGCATCATCCACGATTCCGATATCCCCAGAGTGCAGCCAACCCTCAGGATCAATTACTTTAGCGGTCTCTTCAGGCATTTTGTAATAACCCTTCATCGTATTATACCCGCGGGAACATATTTCTCCTGGTTGATTGGGTGGACAAATTTTTCCTGTTTCAGGATCAATAACAACAACATCCATTCCCGGCATACCCTTACCTACTGTTGAGCATTTCCTTTTTAAGTCCGGCTCATCATAACGAGTTTGGATTGTTACAGGCGAAGCCTCCGTCAAACCATAGCAAATAGTCACTTCACGCATATTCATCCTTTCCACAACTTCATGCATGGTTTTTATCGGGCACGGAGAGCCCGCCATGATTCCAGTGCGAAGACTTGAAAAATTAAATTTGTGAAAAAGTGGATGATCCAACATGGCTATAAACATCGTAGGAACGCCATACACAGCAGTGCACTTTGCCATCTCAATGGACATCATGACAGTAACCGGATCGAACTTTTCAACAAATACCATCGTCGCCCCATGGTTCACACAAGCCATCACCCCCAAAACGCACCCGAAACAATGGAAAAGGGGCACAGGGAGACAAACTCGGTCATCCGGGCCCAGGTTCTGATTATGGCCAATCCAAAAGCCGTTGTTAGCAATATTAAAATGTGTTAGTTGTACTCCTTTAGGGAAACCTGTGGTCCCAGAGGTGTATTGCATATTGACAACATCATGGCATGAAACCTGGTTTTCCCTCTCTTGATATTCTTCATCAGAAACCAGCACCCCGATAGATTGCAGTTCATTGATAGAATACATGCCGCGATGCTTCTCTGCGCCCAGGAAGAAAACTCGTTTAAGGAAAGGATATTTGGAGGATTTTAGACTTCCACGTGGGCATTCTTTTAGCTCCGGCACTAACCTGTAAACCATCTCCACATAATCCACATCCCGAAACCCGTCAATTAAAAAGAGATTATCGCAATCAGACTGCTTCAGTACATAGTCTAATTCACTATCCCGATAGTTCGTATTAATAGTGAGCAAAATTGCCCCTATCCTGGCCGTTGCAAACATCAAGGAAACCCAGTCCGGCACGTTTGTTGCCCAGACGGCAACCTTCTCATTCTTTTTAACACCAAGTGCCAGCAATCCCTTAGCCAAACGATCAACACGCTCTGAAAATTCAACCCAGGTCCAGCTCATTTGCCGGTCAGGATACATCACTGCTGGATTATTGGGGCAGCGCTCTAAATTGTTACGTAAAATCTTTCCTAACGTCCAGGGGCGCGTTATCGGAACGCCATCATACATTTCATTCTCTTTTAATGACATCTTGCTGATTTTTAAAATGGAGTAAAAACGGTAGCCACGATCTCCGCTGAATCAGGGCCAACTGACTTTAATACGTGCGGCAAAAGAGAATTATAATAAACCGAGTCTCCTGCCTCCAGCACTTGAACCTTATTTCCGCAACGTAATTCAAGCCTTCCCTTAATCACATAAATAAACTCTTCACCCTCATGGGAAGAAAGCGGCATTTCATTGGGCCCGATAATTACATAAAAGGGCTCCATATGGCGATCCGGTTTTCCTTGTCCCAAAGAGTAATAATCATAGGGATTAGCATTAGAGCCAATACTCTGATGCCGACGGTCTCTCTCTGCCTTCAAAACGACCAAGGGGTCTTCTTTAAACTGATCATCCATGAAAGAACCCAACCTTTGTCCTAAAACCCTGGCTAATTTGATTAATACC
>SAAL01000251.1 GCA_009929445.1 Bacteroidia bacterium | reverse complement strand
GGGAACCGCCATGTCCTCGAACTTGGTAACCTTGGGCGACTGAAGGGTGAATTCGAGTCTGCCCGTGGCCTTGTAGATCGGCGTCATGGCCAGGGTGATGATGGCCGTGGTTACGAAAACTGCGAACAATATCGAGCCGATGAGCCATTTGCGTCTGAGGAGCACATCTAGATAATCACGTAGGTTCACCTCGATTTCCACTTCATGCGGCGATTCCCGAAATTCCGTCGAGGAGAACGGCGCCCGGCTTGCTCGCAGAGGAGTGAAAAATGTTGCGCTGTCCCTTTGGAGAGCCTCGAAATGTTCTTTTTCCGCCATGATAAAAGCCCTTTTGAACCTTAAAAAATTTCAGTTGCTTGGATCTCAAACCAATGAACAGCGCAGTGAAACTTTTCTTTATTCAAAAAAATACGGGCTATTTTAAATATCTAATTATAATAGTATTCGTAACTTTATTATAAATACATATACGTATATATAAAAACACTCATGTACTTATATATCCCGCTATTCGTTAAAGATAAAAAAAACTAAGCGACATTCCCATATAAAAAAAATTCCAGATACAATTAATTACTTTTTAAAAGTTCCTGAATAAACGATTCACACAGGAAAATCATGAAAGAAGAGAGTCTTGATCAAAAAACCACCCTGGTTTTAATCCAAGCGACAGCAGTAAAGCCGACACTGCAAAAAGTCGCGAAAAAACCTGTGTTTCAATGCCGCGAACGTGTGCCCGGCATGGGTAGGCGGCCCATGTCAAAAATAACATATGATAATTTTTCAGGTAGTTAGGGAGACACAAATCCTCTTCTTCAAGGGGAAGACAACTTTTTGCAGTGTCGTCAGTAAAGGAATTTTTCAAAAATAATCGCCGCAGGAGCAGAAAAACGCTGCTGACCAAGCCCCGAGACGGTTGGACCATCTTGCGGCACGGTCTGCGAGTTTCTTTTCCTACGCAGAAACATGTCGGGCGAAGAACAAAATTCAAACGGGATCATAAATGATAATAGCTTCTCACAAAATTGCAGGATTCGGCCGAACAAATCAGTCCATCATCTTTTCGATCCTTAAAATTTCGACACTTCTCTTCGCGAGCACCTGCCTGGCTTGCGCGGCGAGAGGCCCCAAGGCCACGACCGACATCACAAAACTGACAAGCTTCGCCCAGGAAGCGGAAAAACCCTTGGACGTGGCCGAACTCAACAAAAAAATTTCCGCAGCCTTCGCTGCGACTCCAAGTTACGAGGACTATGTCCTGGACGGTGGAGATCTCATTCAAGTCAGTATCTTCGAAGCTCCCGACCTCAATACCGAAGCGCGGGTCAGC
>SAAL01000036.1 GCA_009929445.1 Bacteroidia bacterium | reverse complement strand
CCTTTGGCACATGGACCAGCCTGTTTACTGGGCCGATAAAAGCAAGGAAAAACCCGATAGCAAACAGTTTGCAGAGGAATCGCACCGGCTGAAAATGAGTGGACAAAACATGTATCCGGGTAGTGCTGTTGCCCACCCCACGAATAATCTGGAGGAAATATTCAGCAAAGCCGATCGTGTAAATGCCTATCAATACACTCCCAAAACAGCCATTCAGAGCATTTCATCTTATCCGGATGCCGGTGCCCAGCTGAGCATATCTGCCGGTCTGCTCGAAAACATTCAATCACTGGGTGCAAAGAATCAGTGGGGCTACTCTGCCGGCTGGATGAATGCTTACAAAGATGCCTATGGATGGAAAACACGGGACGGATTTCCAAAATTAGACATTGTAAATTTCATGTACGATCATGCTCTATCGCCACTGGTGAGCGAACGAACACTGAAAAAACAGATTCTGGCTCATAAATATGTGGCAAACAAGTACTACGGAAGCACATCCAAAGGTTATTGGCCTGCCGAAGGTGCTTTCAGCGAAAGGATAATAAAAGTGCTGGCTGAATGTGGCATCGAGTGGTCGGTGATAGCCAACAGTCACCTGGCGCGTACCCTCTCTGACTACGTTCATCCATTCAATATTAACGGCAATATTGAAGCACCCAACAAGGCAGACCGGGTGGAAACTGAAGGAATTAACTGGTTTGATGCCACCATTGACGGACGAGGAAGCCGGCTGGCAGTTCCCTACAGCTATCAGGCTCACAAGGCGCAGTATGTCGATCCGAACAATGGTCAGATTTACAGGATTGATGTAGTTCCGATGTGTAATTACCTGAGTTATGTAGACGGTTACAGCGGTGCAAATGCCGGCGAAGTAGCTCAAAAAATCGAACCGTTCAGCACCACGGCTCACCCGAGTATCGTGCTGCTTGCTCATGACGGAGATAATGCCTGGGGAGGCGGAAGCAGCTATTACAACGAGGCTGTATCGGGTTTTACGAGCGGTGCAGCTGCTGCCGGATACAAGCCAACCACCATCCAGCAGTTTCTGAAAGATAATCCTGTCCCTGCTACCGATGTTGTACACGTAGAAGACGGTGCCTGGGTAAATGCCGAAAACGACTGGGGTCATCCACAGTTTATCAACTGGATTTGGCCGCTTTTCTCAACATCCAACTACCGTTTTAATCCAAACGGTTGGACAGAAGATGCCCGCAACTGGGCGGTGATTACCGCTACCGAAAATTATGTCACCATGGCCGAAGACCTGGAAGGGGGAATTTTACGCATAAACTATATTGCTGATGGCGGTACAGTCGCAACCAATGCCGAAAAAGCCTGGCACTTCTATTTTGGAGGACTGAATTCCGGATTCATGTATTACGGAAAAGCGGAAGACATGGAGGTAAAGCCTTCCATGACCGGAAATATTTCCATTGAATATGCCCAAAAAGTTATTGATGCAAAACCGGGAACCGACAACACCGGACCATCCGTTTTTATTCCGCAACGTTTCCCCTATAATCCGGGCGAAACAGGATTTAGTCCATACACAGGTTACAAAAAAGTGAATTACTCAAGCGACTTCCATGTATGGACATTCGCGTATGATGTGAGCGGATTAACTTCCGTAACTTTGAAATACCGAGTGGATTTAGATGGTAAAAATCCGATATCGAGTACTCAAAATGACACCTATGTGGGCGGTTCTGAAGTAGAACCCTGGCAAAATATAGAAATGACGCGTCAGCCGATGGCAGCTGATCCGACAGATCCGGAACTGAATTTTTTCATTCAGCCAAAGGCAAAAGCCGATCTTTGCTACGCCGAGATTGCAGGACTGAAAGACAAACTGGTAGATTATTATGTGGAAGCCACCGATACCAAAGGAAATATATTCAAAACACCTATTCAACATGTGTATATTGGAACAGGAGAAGGACAGCTGCCTACCGACGGCAATGTGACCTGGTTACCTGCATCACCCACATCACTCGAAACCATCACAATCACCTGCAAAAATGCCACGGCAGCATCAAAACTGCACTGGGGAGTAAACGGATGGAATGCACCGGATGGAGTTTACCGGCCCGAAGGAACCGTGGCCGTATCAGCAAAAGCAGTGGAAACACCTTTCAGGCAAGCAGAAGGGAAATGGCAGGTAGTTCTAGGTCCATTCAACAATCCGGCTCAGGCAGTAACAGCGGTCAATTTTGTAATAAAACACGAATCCGGCTGGGATAATAACGGTGGAAGCGACTACCTGATAACCATTTCTGCTGCGCAAACCAACAATCCAACAGGTACAAATATCACAAAAACGCTGGATCAAAACAGTTCTTACAGTTTTTCACCCGGTGATTTTAACTTCGCAAGTTCCACAGGAAATACGTTCAAAGGAATAAAAATTCTGAGTCTTCCGGCTTCGGGAACTTTGACGACAAACGGAGCGAATGTATCTGTCAATCAACTCGTCATGAATGTTTCACAACTGACATATACAGCCGCAACGAGTTCATCATCTTTCACTTTCAGAATAGTGGACAGCGCCAATCTGGAAAGCGATGCAGTGTACACGGCAAGCTTCCCGGTGACTGATCCGGCTCAGCAAGCAATCACCGTGCAGTTCAAAAAACCGGACGACTGGGGCACCACACCTGTTTATCTGTGGGCTTGGACCGGCTCAGGTAATCTATTCACATCCTGGCCCGGAGTAGCCATGACAGCACAACAAAACAACTGGTACGCTTATACTTTCGACAAGTCGATTACCTCAGTAAATGTAATTTTCAGTAAAAACGGTTCTCCACAATCCGTTGACATAATGGGAGTAAGTCAATCGACCTGCTATGAGACAGACAATCCGGCCGGTAAATTTACCGTCAGAGAAACGACCTGTGGCACCACAGGGATGGAGAATAAACTGATTGCACAAACCATCAGTATATATCCACAACCCGTAAAATCTGAGTTTTATCTGAACTTGCCAAATACCGGTTATACAGGAAATTATATACTCAACATCATAAATTTACAGGGAAAAATGATTCAGGAAACAAATTTCACAGGACAAACAGCCCACATTCAACTTCTGACTGAATCATCGGGTGTATATCTGATCAAAATCAGGAACGTTAACGGAAGTGAGATTTACACATCAAAAATCGTAAAAATGTAGATTAAAACGAGAATATAATTGAACTCTAAAAACACAAAAAAAGCTTACAAAATGTATGTAAAATACGTTTGTAAGCTTTTTGATTATTTGATTTACAATGTTTTATAAATCAAAATGTGACCCCGGCGGGATTCTAACCCACGACCTTCAGAACCGGAATCTGACGTTCTATACAGCTGAACTACGAGGCCCGGTAACTCTCAACCCCTGGTTGAAAAGTGGTGCAAAGATACAACAAATAATTTAAAATTCCGGCAGCGGTATGCAATTTATTAATCTCTGCTGCGTCCGAGGAAAATCATCAGGTAGTAAAATAACGTTGCCAACGAACCGATAGCTGCAATAATATACGTATAAGCTGCTGCTTTCAGAGCGCCTTTGGCTGCATCGTCGGTTTCGTAGTTGGTCACTCCGGTGCTGCTCAGCCAAGCAATGGCGCGTTGCGAAGCATTGATTTCAACCGGCAGTGTAATGATGCTGAACAAAGTTGTCATTGCAAACAAAATGATGCCGAAAAGCAACAACCCCGGAAAAATATTGAGAAGCACAATACCTCCCAGAAGAATCCACTGAAGCCATTTGGAGGCAATGCTCACTACCGGTACAAGCCTGGAGCGCATCTGCAAAGGTCCGTATGCTGTAGCATGCTGCACTGCGTGTCCGCACTCGTGAGCAGCTACTGCGGCAGCTGCCACACTGTTACTGGCATACACCGCTTCGCTCAGATTCACGGTTTTGTTCTGTGGATTGTAGTGGTCGGTAAGTTGTCCGGGTGTGGAAATTACCTGTACATCGGTTATTCCGTTATCACGAAGCATTTTCTCGGCCACTTGTCTGCCGGTCATGCCGTGCGACATCAGAATCTGGGAATATTTTCTGAATTTCGACTGGAAATTGATTTGAACCAGCCAGCTCAGGAGTGCAACAGCACCAAACAAAATATAAGGTAAATAATTAACGCCAACTGTAGTGGCTGCAGGATAATCGTACATAATTCAGTATATTTAAAAAGTTACTAATTTGAATCTATCAAAATGTAAGCCAATTGAAATGACTTTGTATCTTAAATAAACAAAAAAATGCTCACTTTGTTTTGATGAGCATTTATTCATAATTTTTTTAATTTTCCTGATGCCTGAATATGGTTTGATCTCTGTCAGGACCTACCGAAACAATTTTTACCGGAACACCTAATTCATCTTCCAGAAAGTCAAGATAGGCATTCAATTCTTCGGGAAATTCATTTTCACTCTGCAATTTTGTCAGATCGGCCTGCCATCCTGGCAGTTCGGCATACACCGGCTCGGTCACTTCGCTCAGGTCGAAAGGAAGCGATTCGGTTTCTTTGCCGTTAATTTTATAAGCCACACAGGCTTTGATTGTATCAAATTCTTCGAGCACATCGCCTTTCATCATGATAAGCTGTGTTACCCCGTTGATCATTATGGCGTATTTAAGCGCTACAAGGTCAATCCATCCGCACCGGCGCGGACGTCCGGTTACCGAACCGTATTCATGACCTTTATCGCGCATGCTGTCACCTTCTTCATCAAAAAGTTCGGTAGGAAACGGGCCGCTTCCCACACGCGTACAATAGGCCTTGAAAATGCCAAAAACTTCACCTATGTTGCCCGGCGCTACTCCCAGACCAATGCAGGAACCGGCAGAAACAGTATTGGAAGATGTTACAAAAGGATACGAGCCAAAATCCACATCGAGCATGGTGCCCTGAGCGCCTTCAGCAAGCACTTTCTTCCCGTTTTTCATTGCATCATTTATAAAATGTTCGCTGTCAATGAATTCAAATTGCTTCAGGCATTCCACTCCTTCAAACCAATCTTTCTCCAGGCCGCTCAAATCAAAGTCCAGTTCATAACTCTTAAGTATTTCCAGGTGTCGTTCAGTGGCTATTTTGTATTTTTCTTCAAAATTATTCAGTATATCGCCCACCCTGAGTCCGTTACGGCTTATTTTATCTGTATAAGCCGGACCGATACCCTTGCCGGTAGTTCCTATTTTTGCCGTTCCTTTGGCCGATTCATAGGCTTTATCGAGCAGGCAGTGAGTGGGTAGTATCAGGTGTGCTTTTTTGGAAATTTTCAACCGTTCGGTAAGCGGATGTCCCGATTTGGTGAGTGCATCCACCTCTTCTTTGAAAAGCGCAGGATTGAGTACCACACCGTTTCCGATTACATTGACCTTGTCGCCCTGAAAAATTCCCGATGGAATGGAGCGAAGCACGAATTTCTGCCCTTCAAATTCGAGGGTGTGACCTGCGTTGGGTCCTCCCTGAAAACGTGCCACAACATCATAACCGGGTGTAAGCACATCCACCACTTTTCCTTTTCCTTCGTCGCCCCACTGAAGGCCTAATAATACATCAACCTTTTTCATATTTGTTATTCTTTCAATTTTTTTATTTTTTCCCCGGATAAAAAAACACCTTGTGAAATAGCCAGTTCACACAGTTTAAATTTCTTAAAGATGGATTAAACTTATAAAAATAATTCCACGCAGAGTTTTCTATTCACTGTTTTTTGTTGAGTTCGGCCTTGCACTTGCTGCATACGCCGTATAAATACAACGAGTAGTGTGTGGATTCAAAATGGACAAAGCGCTTGCTTTGTATGGCTGCGCGGATTTTCTTGTCCGAAAATTCTTTCACCTTTCCACATTTGGTGCACACCATGTGATTGTGCATTGTGTTTCCGAATGTTTTTTCATATTGAGCTACCTGCTCTCCAAACTGATGTTTAACAATGAGCCGACTATCCAGAAGCAGTTCAAGTGTATTGTAAACAGTCGCCAGACTCACTCTGTATTCTTTTTGCATGGCGTTATAGAGCAGCTCGGCATTGAAATGTCCCTCGTGAGAGAAAATATGTTCGAGTATCGCATACCGTTCGGGAGTCTTGCGATGCTTTCTTTCTGCCAGAAATTGAGTAAAAATTTTTTTTACCGTATCCAGGGAGTAGTCTTCCTTCATTAAAACCAGTTTAAATGTTTTTTTTGAAAATAACGAGCAAAAATACGATTTTTAAATGACACTTTGTATTAAAAATTCAAAAAAGAAATTTCATTTGATATTTCACCGGCAATGTATCGGTGAGATAGTTTATCGGAATTTACAAATGTTTCTGTCTGATTCTGAATATGCTCAGCAGTCGCTTTATCGCGCCGGCAAAGTCTGCAAAGTGACAATGAAACAGCCCTGTAGAGGTAAAAATCTTCGGTATCGGCGTTTTCGATGGCCAGATGCACCAGTTCCCGGACCTGTTCGTTGTCCAGGTCTTTCCAAAGTCGGGCAGACAGCGTAAAACCGGTTATACGACTCCATTTTTGATCAACATGTATCAGCCGAATGGCCAATTGACTGCCGTATGACAATTTTGAAAACAAATTCATGCAGATTTGTTCCACCAGCTCGATATTATTCACAGATTGCATCCATTCGCCCGCCATGGATTCGGCGAATGTGTCTGCGGGCTCGAGTAATGTTGCCAGAATCATTGTCTCACGTATCTGCAGTGCCCAGAGTCGTTGCGCAAGGTCATGACCGGGAGGGTATTTTCGGGCCAGATCCCTGAGGTGAGGCAGATCTACACCAAAATTCTTTTTATACACTATTCCCTTGTCTTTCATGGAATCTGCCACCACGCCGTTCATCAGTGTACGTATTTTTCTTCTGATTTCCTGTACGGATTTGTCGAGTTCGTTGTTTTGAATAAAAAATTTCATTGTTGCGTTTAATTGCGTTTTTTCTAAAAATAAATTTGCACAATCCCAAAATCAGCATTATCTTTGCACCCACAAAAACATGGTGGTTGTAGCTCAGTTGGTTAGAGCGTCGGATTGTGGTTCCGAAGGTCGCGGGTTCGAGCCCCGTTTTCCACCCTCAGGAGAAAAGGAAATTCAGCAATGAGTTTCCTTTTTTTTATCGGGATTACCGGCTGCAAAATTACGCCAAATATTGAAACTGACAAATCAACCATATTTGTAAAAAAAGTGTTACTTTTGCACCTGAATTTATTTTACCCAAAACCATTTATTTGTTATCAGCAATATGAAAGTACTAAAATTTGGCGGAACTTCGGTAGGTTCGGCTGCACGGATGAAAGATGTGGCCAAACTGATTTTGAACGGCGAGCAAAAGATTGTTGTATTATCGGCCATGTCGGGCACTACGAACAGCCTGGTGGAAATAGCCGATTATTTCTACAAAAACAATACTTCGGGTGCGCTTGAGAGAATTAACATGCTGGAACACACGTACATGGATGTAATCAGCGAACTCTATGCCGAAGAAAAATACCTGAATAAAGCTCAGGAAATAATTCATACGCATTTCGAATACCTTCGTTCGTTTTCAAAAAGTGTTTTCACCGTATTCGAGGAAAAAGCCATCCTGGCTCAGGGCGAATTGCTCTCCACCAACATGTTTCAGCTCTATCTGGAGGAGAAAGGCGTGAACAGCGTTCTGCTTCCGGCACTGGAGTACATGCGCATTGATAAAAACTCGGAACCCGATAACGCTTTCATAGCTGAAAATCTGAAAAAACTGCTGTCAGAAAACAAGGGTAAAGATATTTATATTACACAGGGATACATCTGCCGAAATTTCTACGGTGAAATTGACAACCTGCAACGCGGCGGAAGCGATTACTCGGCTTCACTTATCGGTGCAGCCATCAAGGCAGATGAAATTCAGATATGGACCGACATTGACGGAATGCACAACAACGACCCCCGATTTGTGAATGGTACGAAACCTGTACCGATGCTTCACTTCGAAGAAGCTGCCGAGTTGGCTTACTTCGGCGCCAAGATTCTGCATCCTACTTGTATACTGCCTGCCAAACTGCACAATATTCCGGTTCGATTGCTGAACACGCTCGACCCTTCAGCTCCGGGTACAATCATCTCTAACAAGCGCAAAAGAGGCATTATTGAAGCTGTAGCTGCCAAGGACAGTATTACAGCCATTAAAATAAAATCAGGCCATATGCTCCTGGCATACGGTTTTCTGAGGAAAGTGTTTGAAATCTTCGAAAGCAACCAGACCCCCATTGATATGATCACCACCTCCGAGGTAGGAGTTTCAGTAACTATTGACAACACCCGGAGACTCGAAGAGATATTAAACGACCTGAAAAAATTTGGTACGGTGACCGTAGATAAAGATATGGTAATCATCTGTATCGTTGGCGATATGGAATATGAACTCGCCGGTTTTCAGGCAAAGGTCATCAATGCGCTGAAAGACATCCCCTTACGAATGGTTTCTTACGGAGGAAGCAATTACAACATTTCGGTTCTGATAAAAGCTGAAGATAAGAAAAAGGCTTTGAACCTGCTCAGCGAAGCCTTATTCAACTAAAAATAACGAACCGATAGGTAACACAATTACTTATCGGTTTTTTAAGAATTAATTTCAAAAAAAAGATGATAAAAGCCCATTATCCCACAGATAAATTCCAACAGATAAGTACTCCATTTTATTATTACGATCTGGATGTACTCCGGAGCACCCTGAGTGAAATAAAAATGCTTGATTTGCCTGAAAACTACATGGTACACTACGCCATGAAAGCCAACGTGAATCCAAGCATACTGGAGGTGATAAAAAATACCGGATTCGGTGCCGACTGTGTAAGCGGAGGTGAAATTCAGGCTGCAATAGACGCCGGATTTCCGGCATCGAAAATTGTATTTGCCGGAGTGGGAAAATCCGACTGGGAAATCAATCTGGCTTTAGATCACGATATCTTTTGCTTCAACGCCGAGTCGGTGCCCGAATTGGAAGTAATCAACGAACTGGCTGCCTCAAAAAACAAAAAAGCCCGGGTAGCACTGCGCATCAACCCCGATGTAAGCGCTCATACTCATAAATACATCACCACCGGGCTGAGTGAAAACAAGTTCGGAATCAACATGGAAGACCTGGATCATGTCATCAGTCTGCTGCCCAAACTCACTCATCTTGAATTTACAGGCATTCATTTTCATATCGGATCGCAAATAACCGATATGACTGCTTTCCACAATCTGTGCGTTCGGATAGAGGAAATTCAGGATATTTTCAACACAAAAAACATTGAGATTACCCATATCAACGTAGGAGGCGGTTTAGGTGTCAACTACGAGCATCCGAATCATTTCCCGGTGCCGGAATTCGAAACTTACTTCAAAACCTTTCGTGACCACCTGGGCCTGAAACCCGGTCAAACACTGCATTTTGAGCTCGGACGATCGATAGTAGCCCAATGTGGCAGCCTCATTTCACGGGTTCTGTATGTAAAAGAGGGTTCAACACGTAAATTTGTAATACTTGATGCCGGCTTTACCGACCTGATTCGTCCGGCCTTGTATCAGGCTTATCACCGCATCGAGAATTTATCCTCGGAAAAACCGACCTGTTTGTATGATGTTGTAGGACCCATTTGTGAATCATCCGACGTTTTTGCCAAAGATTTCATGCTGAATGAAACCAAAAGAGGGGATTTGATAGCCATCCGTTCGGCCGGTGCCTATGGCGAAATCATGGCTTCGCAGTACAACCTGCGCAGTTTGCCTCAGGCGTACACATCTGATGAATTGAAATAACAGAAGTTGAAAGAAATTATTGAAAATTACATGGATTTTTTTGGTATAATACGTTTCTCAGTTGTTGAAATAAGTCTGCTGGCTGTGTTGCTGACTGCTTTTATCGTTCAACTGTATTTTTACATCCGTTATTTCATGGGGGTAATTCGTCACAATAAACGTGTGTCAAAAGGGATTGAGCAGTTTCGGAACGACCAGCCGCCGGTCAGTGTGATTATCTGCGCCCGCGACGAAGAAGAAAATCTCCGGAAATTTCTACCTTTTGTTCTGGAGCAGGATTATCCGGACTACGAAGTAATTGTAATAAACGACGGTTCGACCGATCATACGGATGATTATCTATCGCTGATGGTGAAGCAATACGAAAAACTGCGAACAACTTTCGTACCGGGTGGAGCTACCAATGTGAGCACCAAAAAGCTGGGCTTAACACTGGGTATCAAAGCGGCAAAAAATGATTTGCTTTTATTCACGGATGCCGATTGTATGCCTGAGGGCAAAAACTGGCTCGAAATGATGGTACGCAATTTCACACCCGAAACCGAATTTGTACTCGGCTACGGAGGTTACCTTCCCAAAAAAGGATTTTTGAATAAACTCATCAAATACGACACCCTCTTTATTGCACTGCAGTACCTTGGTATGGCTGCTTCACACAGACCGTATATGGGTGTGGGGAGAAATCTGGCATATCGGAAAGATACTTTCTTCAATCTGAAAGGATTCGCTACCACGCTTAATCTCATGTCCGGCGACGATGATCTGATGGTAAACCGCGGTGCAACTACCGAAAATACAAGAATTGAAGTGTCTTCGGAAAGCGTTACCTGGTCTGAACCGAAAACAACCTTCAGAAACTGGCTAATTCAGAAAGAAAGACACCTCTCAGTATCAGATAAATACAACACTCCGAGTAAGCTGCGACTAACTGTTGAACCTGTTTCACGGGGCATTTTCTACCTTGCTTTTGTGACTGCCGTTGTGGTAAGCGGATTGAGTTTCAACTGGGTTGCAGCTGCATTTGCAGGTTTGCTTTTCATAGTGAGATTCACCCTGCAACTCTTAATTATCAACAAATCGGCTAAAATTCTCGGTGAACGAAGATTTTATTTTACCATACCTCTTTTTGACAGTATTTTACCGCTGATAACCCTTTCTATTCTCACTTTCGGAAAGAAAAAAAGAAACTTAAAATGGAAATAGTTTTCTTTTGAATGTTTGGATGTTTGAATGTTTGTCCCGATAGCTATCGGGAGTTTGGATGTTTGAAAATTATTCTGTTTATTTTTAAAAACAGAGTTTGGAATTTCGAGAAAAAACTCAAAACTCCAAACTCTTTACTCCTTGCTTTTTAGTCCAAACTCAGAACTGATTTTTTCCTATTCCCAGCTCAGAATAACTTTTCCACACTGCCCGCTTTCCATTATATCAAATCCCTGTTGGAACTCATCAATACCGAAACGATGTGTAATCACCGGATTCAAATCGAACCCGGATATAAGCATTTGCTCCATTTTGTACCAGGTTTCCCACATTTCTCGTCCGTAGATGCCCTTCAGAGTTAGGGCTTTGAAAATAATCTTGTTCCAATCGACTGTTGTAGTATTCGGCAGAATTCCAAGAAGTGAAATTTTAGAACCGTTGTACATATTATCAATCATATCCCGGAAAGCAGTTGGGGCTCCGGACATTTCGAGCCCAACGTCAAATCCGCGCATATGAAGTTCTTTCATTGCACCCTGAATAGTTTCGCCTTTGGAAGGATTGACCGTGAGGGTTGCTCCCATCTTTTTGGCAATTTCGAGCCGGTAATCGCTAAAATCGCTTACCACCACATAGCGAGCCCCGGCAAACCGGCAGATTCCGGTGGCCATGGTTCCGATAAGCCCAGCGCCGGTAATCAGTACGTCTTCGCCTATCAGTGGAAACGACAATGCCGTATGTGTAGCATTTCCAAACGGATCCATGATGGAGGCTGTTTCGTCAGAAATGCGGTCGTCCAGGTGAACAACATTGGAAGCCGGAAGCGAAAGATATTCGGCGAAGGCTCCATCGCGATTTACACCTACTCCAATGGTGTTTTCGCAAACGTGCAATTTTCCGCGGCGGCAATTGCGGCAATGCCCGCAGGCGATGTGCCCTTCGCCGGTCACACGGTCGCCAATCTTCACATTCTTTACTCCCCTGCCCTTTTCTACAACTACACCTACGTATTCATGTCCGATAGTCATGGGCACTTTGATTGTATTCTGTGCCCAGTCGTCCCATTTATAGATATGTAAATCGGTACCGCAAATGGATGTTTTTTTGATTTTAATAAGTACATCGTTAATTCCGATTTCAGGCACCGGTATATCTTCCATCCAAATGCCTTTTTCTGCTTTTGCTTTTACTAATGCTTTCATATATAGATATTTACATTATTTATTCTTGATTTTTTTTAAAAATAAAATCATTAACACTATCCGATTACACCCAGTTCTTTACCAACTTTCGTAAATGCATCGATGCATGTATCCAGATGAGCTTTTTCGTGAGCTGCCGAAATCTGAACCCGGATGCGCGCTTCTCCTTTCGGTACGACGGGATAGTAAAACCCGATGACATAGATTCCTTCATCCAGCAATCGGTTGGCTACTTCCTGTGATAATTTTGCATCGTAAAGCATCACAGCGCAGATGGCTGATTCGGTAGGCTTGATATCGAAACCGGCGGCTTTCATTTTTGCAACAAAATATTCTGTATTTGCGTGGAGTTTGTCCTGCAGGTCGTTGGTTTCATCCATCATCTCGAACATGCGGATTCCGGCTGCTGCCACCATGGGAGGTATGGAATTGGAAAATAAATATGGTCGCGAACGCTGACGCAGCAAATCGATGATTTCTTTTTTTCCGGTGGTAAAACCGCCGATGGCGCCGCCGAAAGCCTTTCCGAGTGTTCCGGTGATGATTTCTATTTTTCCTTTGAGGTTGTAGCGTTCTGTCACGCCCCTTCCTGTCTGACCAACCACTCCTGCAGAATGCGATTCGTCAACCATCACCATTGCGTTATATTTTTCGGCTAATTCGTAAATTTTGTCCAGAGGAGCCACATTTCCGTCCATAGAGAAAACCCCGTCGGTTACGATTAACCTGAAACGTTGGGCCTGTGCCTTTTTCAACTGTTCTTCCAGGTCGGCCATATCGGCATTGGCATAGCGGTAGCGCTGAGCTTTGCACAGTCTTACTCCGTCAATGATGGATGCGTGATTGAGCGCATCGGAGATGATGGCGTCTTCAGCCGAAAGAAGTGGTTCGAATACGCCACCGTTGGCGTCAAAACATGCTGCGTAGAGGATGGTATCTTCCGTTCCGAAAAAACGGGCAATGGATGTTTCGAGTTGCTTGTGAAGATCTTGTGTGCCACAAATAAAGCGAACGGATGACATGCCGTAACCGTGAGTATCTATGGCTGACTTGGCTGCATCTTTCAGCTGCTGATTGTTGGAGAGGCCAAGATAATTGTTGGCGCAGAAATTTAGCACTTCTTTGCCGTCAGAAACCCGGATGGCTGCACCCTGAGGAGAAACTATGATTCTTTCATTTTTGTACAATCCGGCATTTTCAATGCCTTGTAATTCACTCTGTAAGAATGATTTAAAATTTTGATACATATATATTTGAATTTAAAGTTGTTCTGTCGTAATGCATTACAAAGGTAATGAATTAATCTTAAAAGATATTTAAGAAAGGAAGATATGTTGCTTTAGTGGCAGGCACTAAAACAATCAGGACAAGAAACTGATTATCAAACTGTTAAGACACATGAGACAAAAAGAAACTCATTTTCTTTTAATTTCATTTCCGGGAAGGATGATTGAGCTGATTTCATCTATTTCGATTTTCTCAAACCCGAGTTCTTCAAGCAGGGATGTGATGAACTTGTGAGCCTGATCGGACGATTCGGTGAGTATTCCTTTCGCAAGCGCATCCTGTTTGATTTTATGCTGTTCGGCTACCATAGCATTTTGATAGTCAGTCACTTTAATAGGATTCAGTATATTCATGCTTTCGTCATACACCTGAAGAGATTTTTCATCAATTACGGTTTCCTGAATCTGCGGTTTAGGCAGACCGATTTTTACACTCTTCCCGTTGACAGTTACAGTGGCTTTGCTCATGTCAATCCCGGCTTTCACATAGCCGTTGTATCTGATCAGAAACGACTTTTCGGTGAGCGGTACCTGAAGATTCATGAATTTCATGTAATCTTTATAGCTGATCACGCCGCTATAGTTGTACTTCACCAGTGAGAGATCTTTGACGTATGAAATCTTCTCCATGATGGCACTGCTGTTGTAAGCCGTTTTTTGAGGAATGTATTTTGCACGGAAAAGCAAAACTGACAGCAATACAGTGATTCCAAGCAGCACCCATGCAATGTAATTATGTCTTCTCATTTACTTTGTTTTATAATTTGGATGGGGTAATATAGGATATACAGTTTATTTAATCCATAAAAAGATCATTAGCCTGTCACCAGAAATAGCAACAGCACAAGCAAGACAGTTGCTCCCACCACAGAGCCAAAAATTATGAGCATTAGTTTGAAAAATTGTTTGTTTTCCATTTCAATCATTTTTTAAAATACCAAACAAAGATAATTATTTTTGTTGTTCTTGTGTACTTGTTGTCGGTAAAATAAACATTGTAACTACTCAGCCCCTCAACCCCCAAAGAGGGAGTTCTGGAGTAACTAACAACATGTATGCATTTAAATTTGGTAGTTTTTTTAGTAAATATTTAATTTTTTTGAAACCGCAATTGTTCTATAAATGAGTCTGCTCCGAAAACCTTGTTTTTGCCACAAAGACACTATAACACCAAGTTACACAAAGAAACTAATTTTATATCTAATTGATTATCAATACATCTAATTTCGACACAAAGGATAAAAATCTTAGATTTTTATAAATTATGACTTTTCGGAGTGGACTCCTAAATGCTAAAAATAAATTACTTATTGAAGGGGAAGTAATTACAAAACGTTTACCTATTTTACTAAGACTTTAAAAAAAATAACTATTGTCCGGTTAAAATTTTCAGATCCATCGCTACGCTCTGGCTGCCTCAGGCAGGGATGATAGTGATTTAACCCACACCTAAAAGATAAAATGTTTAAAACGATGAGACAAATAGACCTACAATCAACTCATTATCAACATTTAACAAGTTTACTAAATATTTTTATAAATTTTACCCTATATCGTTAAAGTTATTTATTATTTGAGCCGTTCTGGGAACGTTACAATTTATTTTATCGAAATTTGCACATTATTAATTCATAAACCTGCCCGGTCCGTTAATTTTCTATTTCTATGATTCACCGCTTTTCGCTGAGAAATATCACAGCAATTATTTCATTTCTTATCTTTTCATTTACAGCCTTTTCACTCACCGAAGTTAAAGAAAATCCTGACATATATGCTGCCTCAGCGAAAGTTGAGAACCCGGGTATTTCCCGTGAAAAAGAAATTTCTCACGTGTATGACAGCCTGCATCTCGACAAAAAGGGGCTTACGCAGCCTGCATTTGACTATGCAATAAGCAGTTACACGATGTTGAAGAAAAAAGGATTGTTGGACAACGATTCCATTATCACCATTGTTGATTTTGATCAGCCCAGTTACCAGAAACGAATGTATATCATTGATATTAAGCACTATAAAATACTTTTCAACACCTGGACAGCTCACGGAAAAAACACAGGCACAGTCGTAGCCAAAAATTTCAGCAACACCCCCGAATCACTTAAAAGCAGTCTGGGAGCATTTGTTACGGAAGAAACCTATATCGGGAAACACGGCTACTCGCTTCGGCTGGTGGGACTCGAAAAATGCAACTCAAGCGCCTACCAACGAGCTATCGTTGTTCATGGAGCCAGCTATGTAAGCCAGAAAATGATTAACAATCAGGGTTATATCGGCCGGAGCTTCGGATGTCCCGCTGTACCCGACGAACTCTCAAAACCCATCATCAACAAGATCAAGGGTGGCTCCTGCTTTTTTATCTACAGCAGCACTTATCGCCCATCGATTTTGATCTGAAAACTTCAAAAAAAGGATACAAAATTAAGGTTGGACACTCGTTCAACCTTTTTTTTTCAAAAAAAGCAATCCGCTTTATTTCTTTTTTATCCTGAAAAAAAATCATAACTTTGTGTATTCATTAACCAAACGAATATGCCCCCTTTAGCAGAACGGATGCGTCCGAAGAACCTGGACGAATACATTGGTCAGAAACACCTGGTCGGGAAAAACTCCATTCTACGGCTGATGATTGACTCGGGGAATATTTCATCATTTATACTCTGGGGACCTCCCGGAGTAGGCAAAACCACCCTTGCACGCATTATTGCCAATCAGTTGGAAAGGCCATTTTATACCCTCAGTGCTGTGTCTTCGGGGGTAAAAGATGTCCGAGAGGTAATTGAAAAAGCCAAATCGAGCCGTTTTTTCTCTCAGGCAAATCCTATCCTGTTTATTGACGAAATTCACCGTTTCAGCAAATCACAGCAAGATTCACTGCTCGGAGCCGTTGAAAACGGCACTGTCACGCTGATTGGCGCCACCACCGAAAATCCTTCGTTCGAAGTAATCACTCCGTTGCTATCACGTTGCCAGGTGTATGTACTGAAACCGCTGGAGGATGATGATTTGATGGAACTGGCCGACAGAGTAATCAAAAACGACACTGAACTGAAGAAAAGAACCATTTTTGTCGATGAGAAAGAAGCTATGCTCCGATTCTCGGGTGGAGATGCCCGTAAACTGCTCAATATTATTGAATTAGTAGTTGGATCCGAATCTGAAGTTGAAGTTCATATCACCAACGAAATAGTAACAAACCGACTTCAGCAAAACCCGATGGCTTACGATAAGGACGGTGAGGTGCATTACGACATAATTTCAGCTTTCATCAAATCGATTCGTGGCAGCGATCCCGATGCTGCCATATACTGGCTTGCACGCATGGTGGCCGGAGGCGAAGACCCGAAGTTTATTGCCCGCCGACTGGTGATTTCTGCTGCTGAAGACATCGGACTGGCAAATCCGAACGCTCTGCTCCTGGCCAATGCATGTTTTGATGCATTGCATAAAATCGGCTGGCCCGAAGGACGCATTATCTTAGCCGAAACCACCATCTACCTGGCTTCATCTCCTAAAAGCAATTCGGCCTATCTGGCTATTGATGAAGCTCTTCAGATGGTTGAAAAAACGGGCAATCTGCCGGTACCGCTACATTTGCGCAATTCACCTACAAAGCTAATGAAAGATTTGAATTACGGAAAAGGGTATAAATATGCGCATGATTTCGACAATAATTTTGTGGAACAACAATACCTGCCCGATAAACTTAAAAAAGAACGAATCTGGAAAATACAGGAAAGTCCGGCTGAAAAGAAAATGAGCGAATGGCTCAGGACACTCTGGAAAGGAAGATATTAAATCATTTGATTATGAAGAAATTAGCATTTACGGCATTCGCATCAATCGTTTTCATTTCCTGCTCAATTCAGAAACATGCACTGCAGCATGAACCCACCGAAATGACTGTAATGACTTTTAACATCAGACTTGATCATGCGGGTGACAAAGAAAATAACTGGAAATTCAGAAAAGAACGGGTAGTAAAATCAATCCAATTTTACGAAGCTGACATTGCAGGCATGCAAGAGGTGCTCCACAACCAGCTTTTGGATTTGCAGGAGAAATTAAAAGAATACAGCTACCTGGGAGTGGGCAGAGCCGACGGCAAAGAAAAAGGAGAATACAGTCCCTTGTTTTACAAAACAGAAAAATACGCTGTGATTTCATCGGGCACATTCTGGCTGAGCGAAACACCCGATTCTGCAGGACGCAAGGGATGGGATGCAGCAATTGAACGAATAGCAACGTGGGCTAAATTCAAAGAAAAATCAACCGGAAAATCCTTTTTTGTTCTGAACACGCATTTTGATCACATAGGCAGCGTGGCACGACTCCAAAGTGGCACACTGATCATGCAAAAAGTAAATGAACTTGCCGGGAAAATGCCTGTAGTGGTAATGGGCGACTTCAATGCTTCGCCGGATACTCCGGTGGTGAAAAATATTACCAATTCATCCAATCCTCTTCACTTATCAGATTCGCGTGCTGTTTCACCGTTGATATATGGTCCTGAGTGGTCGTTTCATGATTTCGGACGCACTCCTCTGGAGGAAAGGGAACTGATTGATTATATTTTTGTAAAAAACAGGGTGAAAGTACTTAAATATGGTGTACTGGCAGAGCAGGATGGAGCAGGTTTTCTGTCGGATCATTGTCCGGTGCTGGTGAAAGTGCAGTTTTAGGCGAGTTAATCTGTTTCCAACCGAAAATTTTCTCCGTCGAAAATGCCGTAAGAGAAAATGCCGATAAAATCTCCAAGAATAATTACGCGTGATTTGTTTTTCAGCTCCAGATCAAGTTCTATGTGCCTGTGTCCGAAAATCAGGAAATCCACATCGTTAGTTTCCGCAAATTTTTTGGCAAAAACCACCAGCGGCTCATTATCTTCGCCCTGAAAATTATTTTCGAGATGGAGGATTTTCTCACGGTTACTTTTAGACCAGGCATATCCGAAATTCTGCCCGATACGTGGTGGAACCAGCTGAAACAACTTCTGAAGGGTGGGACTGTGAAAAATTCTCCGGATAATCCGGAATCCTTTCTCATCAGAAAATAACTCATCGCCGTGTGCCAAGTAGAATTTCTTGCCGCTTAGTTGCGTAATTTCGGCCTTACGGTGAATTTTCAATCCAATCTCCTTCTCCAAATATCCAAACGTCCAAATATCATGGTTGCCGGTGAAATAATGTATTTCGATACCACTATCGGTCAACTCGGCCATTTTTCCTAAAAAACGGACAAAACCTTTAGGCATGACCGTTTGGTACTCAAACCAAAAATCAAACATATCACCCAGCATATAAATGGCTTTGGCATCGGATTTTACCTTATCAAGCCACCTGACCAGACGCATTTCGTGCCCGTACGGATCATTCACCAGACGGGAACCTAGGTGTGCATCGGAAATAAAGTAAATCATTTGCGGGTAATTGGTTATACGGTTGAGTGGTTGCTAGGTTCAAATTCAGAGAAACCCCAGTTCGAGCTGAGCTTCCTCACTCATCATATCTTTATCCCAGGGCGGGTCAAAAACGATGTTTACATTAGCTTTGGTAATACCTTCCACGCTTTCCACTTTCATTATCACGTCCTCAACAATAAAATCCACAGCAGGACAATTGGGGGCAGTGAGTGTCATATCAATATCCACTACTCCATCATCTTTTACATCAATTCTGTAAATCAATCCGAGGTCGTAAATATTAACGGGTATTTCCGGATCGAAAACGGTGCGAAGCATCCGAACTATTCTTTCTTCTTTTTCTAAAAATTCATTCATATTCGTTCTGTTCAATTAACCATCAAACAAATTAATGCCTCAAAAAGTTGATTCATTGCTCACTTTCTGCCACTAATTCATCGAAAATACCGAATTGTGACACCAGTTTTCCATCCACTACCACTACGGTTGTAACTTTAGCTGTTATACACAGCTTGTTGTCCGGTTTACGGTAGATTGCCTGATGAAAAACATATTTTACACCCTCTTTTTTGACGTTGAGTTTGCAAACAAACTCATCGCGTGAGCGAAGCGAGTTTTTGAAAGCAATTTCTATGCGCGCCACTACAGCATCAACTCCCTGTTCGTGCAACCCGGAGAAACTCACATTTCTGCTCAGCAAAAATTCGTGCCGTGTGTGCTCCAGGTAATTCTGATACACCGAGTTATTCACAATTCCCTGTAAATCACACTCATAATCGCGGACTTTGAAATCCAGTTCGTAAATATACATTTTGTATGCCTGTTAAATTTATTCGATGAATTTGATTCTTCAAATTACTTTTTGCGGATGATTGTCAAGCCATCCCGAAGCGGCAAAATCACTTTTTCCACCCTGCTATCAGCTTTTATCAGGTCGTTGAAACGGATAATTTCACGGGTTTTCAGGTCGTTTGAGAGCACATTTTGAGTCACTTTCCCGTCCCAGATTGTATTGTCGGCCAGGATATATCCTCCGTTTTTTACTTTGGGGAATACCGCGTCATAATACCGTGTGTACTGGCTTTTCTCCGCATCCAGGAAAACCAGATCGTACATTTTTTCCAACGAAGGTATTATCGCGAGGGCATCGCCAATGTACAGGTTTATCTTGTTTTCGTAGGGTGAATTTCTGAAATTATCACGAATAAAATCCTCCAGTTCGTCATCCATTTCTATTGTATCCACACATCCGTTTTCAGGAAGGGCTTCGGCAAAGCAAAGCGCAGAGTAGCCTGTAAAAGTTCCAACTTCAAGTATCTGCTGCGGCTGTATCATCCGGGCAATCATGCTCAGCACTCGTCCCTGCAAATGGCCCGAGCACATCCGCGGATTCATCTGTCTGACCCATGTATTGCGGTTGATAGCAGCCAGATAAGCGGGTTCTTCATCAATATGATTCAGGATGTATTCTTCGATGGTCATCGCGTGTCAGGTATATTTCAGTAAAGTCAGGTTTTTCACATCAAACATCTCCTGAGCTACGCTGAGCAATCGTTCAGAAGTGATTGCCTCCACCTTCTTTCTGATTTGTTCGTTGTTGTCAAATTTTCCATATCGCATATAACTTTTCCCTAAAGAGAGCGCAATATTTTCCTTGTTTTCGGCTGCAATTGCCAGCTGACCCATCAGCTGAAGTTTGTATTTCTTGAGTTTAGATTCTGAAATTTTGTTTTCACACAATTTAGTCAATTCGCGCTGAACCAGTCGCTCGCATTTCACAGCGTTTTCAGGATCTGTACCAAAATATATTCCCCACCAGCCACAATCGGTAAACGGTTGGAATGTAGATTCCACAGAATATACTAATCCGTTTCGTTCTCTAAGTGAAAGATTAAGCAAGCTGTTCATGCCCGGTCCACCAAGAATATTGTTCAGCAGATACATGGTCATTCTTTCGGGATGATAAATATCATAGGATCTCGCTCCCATGAGGCAATGAACCTGATGTGTATCCCGGCTGACTATTTTATGTTGTTTAACCGGAATCTGCGGAGCAGTTCGGACATGATCAGCAAACCCATTTTTTTGAAAATTAAAATACCTGGTCACCCATCGGATGATTTTTTTCAAATCAGTGTTTCCCACCGAAAAGAATACCATATTCTCCGGCTGATAGAAAGTGCGATAAAATTCGAGTGCATCTTTGGCTGTGAAAGTTTCGAGATTTTCGTTTTTGCCCAACACATTGTGCGCCATCGGATTGGAGTCAAAAAGCATTTCTTCGAAATCGTCGTAAATCAACTCAGCTGGTATATCTTTGTAAGATTTTATTTCATCCTGTATTACCACGAGTTCTTTCTCTACTTCCGCTTCAGGAAATGTGGAATGTTGTATCAGATCGGCTATCAGTTCAATGGTTCGCTCGGTATACTCACTCAGAAAGCCGGCGTAAATTACCGTTTCTTCCTTAGAAGTGTAGGCATTGAGTTCTCCTCCCACATCTTCGAGTCTGTTAATGATCTGTGCTGAGCGTCTCTTGCCTGTTCCTTTAAAAAGCATGTGCTCAATAAAATGTGCCATGCCCTGTTGATCCCCGGTTTCATCTCTTGATCCTACATTGACAATCACTCCGCAGTACGACACCGGCGACGACTGAGGTAAATGAATTATTCTCAAACCGTTATCCAACTGATATGTATTGTAATTATCCAAACCTTAGCTATAAAAAATTGCGTGCAAAGTTAATACTTTTTTTTTGACGTAAAAAAAAGACTGCCCGAAAGCAGTCTTTTGAATAATTGGCTTTTTAGATTATTTTTTCTTAACGGAATCGATGCTTGCAATCACTTGCTTAGCGATTGCATTTTGCGGATCAAGTTCGAGAACTTTCACCCAATAAGCACGTGATTGAGGATAATCGTCTTTTTTCAGGAAATAAATACCCATATACTGATACACTTCCATGATTTCAGTTTTACGTTCAGTCGGAGTCAGAAGCAACAGAGGCAGCACTTTTTCATAATAGGGTTTTGCAAGTCCTTTAGTGGTTTCGGGATCCATGGCCGAATTTGCACGAGCCTGATATAGCAGTCCAACGTATTGATCCGGGAAAGTGGTAGCCATTTTGCCGAAGGCGTCGCTTGCTTTGGACAAGTTCTCAAGACGTTTCATTTCATCGGGAGTAGCTGTGAGATCTGTTCCTGCACTATAATACGCCACACCCAACGAATACATATCTGCCAGTGTGTGAGCCGGATTTACGTCAATTACTTTCTGATAATATTTTACAGCATTTGGATAATCTTTGGCTCGTTCATATGCACGTGCTATGTCGGTAAGTCCACTAATGCGAGTTGTATCAGCCTTGTATGCTAATTCATAATACTTTGCTGCACCCTGATAATTTTTTGTTTTGTTGAGCATATCGGCATAGAAAGCATAATCCTGATAGATTAAATCAGATGCAGCAGTAGTGCTGACAAGTGTTTCGGCAATTGGAATAGCTTCGTCGAATTTATTCAGGTCATGCAGACTGTACATTTTAAGCCTATTGGTAACGGTATTTACCGGGGCTTTGGCCAACGCTTCCAGTGACGCAGGATAATCTTTGTTAAAATAAAGTATTTCACCATAGGTCTGATAATCATCCGGTTGAGGTTTGATCAGACTCATGTATTTTTCGAAAGCTTTGCGGGCTTCGGGGTAAAAACCATTTTTGTAACGCAGATCGGCCTGTGTTTTCCATCCGTATTCGTAGCCCGGATCAAGTGTGGTTGTTTTATCCAGGTAGTCGAAAGCTATTTGTTTGCGGGTACCGACATACAATTGTGCCAGTTTTACCAGGGCAATTTTTGAATTCGGGTCAAAGTAAACCGCATTTTCAAAACTTACAGCAGCTTCGTTAGTTTTCCCCTGAGCCATCAGCTGGTTGCCTTCCATAATATAGGGAAGCGCACTTTTCTTATCGGCTTTTTTGGCTTTAGCCAGAAACATGTCTGTAAGTGCTTTATTTTTAATCAAGGCAAATGCTTCAGCTATTGCAACCTGCATTTTCGGATCTTTCTTATACAGTTTATTTCCACTGATTGCTTTGAGTGCTTTTTCAGCTGTTTTGGGGTCGGAGGCGAGTTGTATTGCTGCCAGACCCACACTGTTGAAAAGATTGGCCGGATCTGCCTGTAATCCTTTGTTAAAAGATTCACTTGCTGCATTTTTATTGTTTTCTTTGAGATTTATCATACCCAGATAATAATAATCTACCGCATCAAGTTTTGAAGAGGCTAAAAACAGAGACTTGGCTTTTTTCATATCTCCGGATTCGTAATAATCAATCGCTGTTTTATTGCTTGCTGACAACATGGTGAAAAGTGCCACAAACACTGTTAAAATCATTCCTTTTTTCATTTTTCTTTAATATAATTGTTAGTATTTATTTCAATTTAATGTATATTACCCAAATTTTGTACCAAATCTTCTGTTTGTTTCAAATTTTGAGTTTTATTTACAATTTTGACGGCTTGAATGGGCATAGTGGAAGGTAAAAGTCCGGTACGTTTGATGATACGCTGCCCTTTATCTCCTACAATGAAACGGGTGAATCCTTTGGGCAATTCGCCCCGCGGGTCATTCAAAAGTATAAAAATTTCACGTCTGAAAGGATATTCTGCGTTATACAAATAATACTGAAGAGGCTGTACACTGTTATCAGCATTAGCATTATCATCGTATGAAACCTTCATAACGCGTATTTTAGAGGTAAAATCCACTACCAGCGAATCATTCATATCGCTGATATGATTCACACCTATCAAGCCCAGTGCATTGGGAACCTTAGCCACATGTTCTACTACCTGCTCGTTGAGTTCCAATGCGCTCAAATCACGTGATAGAGGTTTATCCCTGCAGATTGAATCGTTGGCATAGCGCACGATGCTTGAATTGGTATTGTCAAAAACAACCTGAATTTTGCCGAGCTTTGAATTAGGATATATCTGATTCCACTGCTTCACTTCACCGGTGAGTATGCGCTTCATATCCTTAACACTTATTACGGAGTCTTTGTTTGATGGGTGCGTAATAATTGCAACACCATCAATAGCTATTCGTATCATTTCGGGTTGAAATGTTTTTTCATGAAAATAGCTGAGTTCAGCCTGAGATAATTTGCGGGCAGTGATGGCTAAACGCACACTATCTTTTTTCAGAAGCTCTATTGCTTCCTGCTCGGATGTGTAAATAGGCTCTATCTTAACAGGATAAAGATTCTGAAAAACTTCAATTTCGTTGTGAATAACATTCTGTACAGTCTGATCAACGGCTATTTTGATATATCCGCTTGTCATCGTATTGGCATTCTCACTGTTTTTGGCCTTTCTGCCACAAGCCATCATCATCATAAACGATAATAGCAATACCGGAAGCAGGATTTCTTTTTTCATATTTTATTTTAAAAATTAATCAGGTGTAGGCTTTGAGTCTTTTTTGAAATTTACATTTTAATGTATTAACATAGTTAATTTCGGGAGAATCAGGATCAACAATAATAATTCAACTGTAATTTCATTTGTGTTAAACAAGACAAAATTTAATCAAATCCTGAAAAACATCAAGACTGATTAAATTTTGTCATTTTAATTGTTTTTTTAAGTATTATTGCAACTTAAACTGAACAGGTAAAGTGTATCGTACTTTCACAGCGTTTCCACCTTGTTTTCCAGGAATCCATTTTGGCATGGATCTGATCACACGGATAGCTTCTTTGTCCAAGCTGGCGTCAACCCCGCGAACTACTCTTACGTCTTCAATTTCACCATTACGCCCTACAACAAACTGACACGTTACACGTCCCTGAATGTTGTTTTCCTGCGCAATTACAGGATAGTTGATGTTTTTGCTGAGCCATTCGTACATGGCTGCTTCACCTCCGGGGAACGAAGGCGGTTGCTCCACGATTTCGAATACTTTTTCTTCCACTACTTCTTCCTGTACGATGACTTTGTGCTCCTGAAGTGTAGCTATATCCACACCTGTCTCCTCATTGGTACCCTTTACGTCGGCTATTGATATCTGAACGTCGGATTTTACCAGTTCTTCCTGCGATTTCATTGTCTGTTCGTCAGGTACTTCCTCGTCTTTTTTAATTATGGGAGCAGTAAACTGAATCGTACTCTTCAACTCTACAGGAGGTGGTGCTTCAAATTTTTTCACCACATTTTCTTCGGGTACATCGGGCTTATTGAGCTTAATATCTGACAATTCAGAAACCTGAGTCATTGCTTCTCTTGCTTCTTTTGCTTTATTGTATTGAGTAATTCCAATGGAAGCCAATACAATTAAGAATGCAGCAGCTACAACAGCAAGAAATGCAAAAGTGTGTCTTTTTGGAGAATTTTTACGCAGTGTATAAGCTCCGTAATTTTTATTTCTACCTTCGAAGATCAAATCAATCCACTTCTCAGATGTTAAATTTATGTCTTTTGCCATTATTTATTAGTTTTTTAAACTGTTAGTTTTAACTGGAGAATCACTACTTTTTAACTGCAAAATCCACACCAGAATTTGTGAGCATTTTTTTGTCATTCTCATCTACCTCGGTAATTGCATATTTACCTACGCTTGTTATCAGCATTTCGTCGAGAGCCGAAACCAGGTTATCGTAGTTGGAATTATCAAGCGGTTTGATGATTACCGTAGGAGTTCCATCCTGTACCTTTATTTTACTCAGCTCTTTATCATATTGCTCTTGAGTAATCTGCAACCTCAATTTTTTGTCTTTCAATTCATTTACCTGCGTTACGGCTTTGCGGTTTTTGTTGAGTATAAGCGCTCTCAAGCCATCAGCAGCATAGGTAGTTGATTTCAGAAAGTTGGGAGTTGTCAGATCGGGCTCTCCCATGAAATAATACACCTTGTTGTCTGCTCCCAGATAGAGGGTTACAGCTTCAGAAGCCTTCGCCAGGGTTTGGTTTTTTTCATCCCCTTTTTCTTTTGAAGGCAAGGCTATTTCCATGGTTTGAGGTTTACTCAAAGTCGTGGCAAGCATAAAGAAAGTAAGGAGCAACATAATCATATCCACCATGGGTGTAAAGTCCACCCTGGTGTCCATTTTTTTACGTTCGCCTTTTTTTCCGCTGCCGCCGGAATCAACTTGCATCATATCTTTATAAAGTTTTAATAGTTATTATCTTTTTTGCTCCGGATTACTTAAAAAAAAACAGATGAACCGGAGTAAAAAGTGTTTTATTTGTTATTTGGCTGCTGTTGCAGCTGGCGTTGTTTCAACTTCACGCAGTGAAGTGATCAAATTGTACCGGTTTTCTTTTAAGTCCTGCAGAGAACCCATCACACTTTTAATGGAGGTATAAGGAGTTTCGGAGTCGGCTTTGATAGCTATCACCATATCTTTTCCTTTTACTTCGCGTGCAGCCAATACCCATCCTTTGAACTGATTATCGGTCGAATCTTTAGGTATCCCGAGTTTAGGCAATTCTTCGTTCCTTTTTTCTTCGGGAAGTGCCATAAATTGCTTGAAACTTTGCATTGGGAAACCGAAGGATGTAGCTATACTGAATTCGTATTTTTCCTTATCGGTAAGCTGGATATTGTAAGCGGATGCCATTTTCTCAAGAGCTGCAATTCTGTCGTTTGGATTATCGATATCCAAAAACACCTGACCAGTAGGAGAAATCAACACTGACATTACGTTCTTTTCAGGAATTTTAATTTCTGAAACGGACAACGGTGTGGCAACTGTTACGGGTTCAGGCTTCAGGAACGTAGAAGTCAACATGAAGAATGTGAGCAGCAGTACCATTACGTCGCTCATGGGGGTCATGTCAATCCACGTATCTTTCCTTTTAACTTTAATCTTTGGCATTTTGTCTTTCTTTAAATTAATTATATGAATCAATCATAAATATTATAGTAATCTAATATTCACTTAAATTACTCTGGTCTGTTACAATCAGATTCTAATTAATGCTTAGATTGGAAAACACCTGTGATTGCAAATCCGATTTCGTCAATAGCGTAAGTAATGTTATCAATTTTTGCAGAGAAGTAGTTGTAAGCAATTACAGCCAACGCTCCGGTCAAGATACCGAATGCTGTATTTACAAGAGCTTCAGAAATACCTACAGAAAGTGCAGCTGAGTCAACACCACCGCCACCTCCAAGAGAGGAGAACGCACGGATCATACCCATAACGGTTCCGAACAGCCCTGTCAACACACCTAAGTTGGTAAATGTAGCAATTACAGGCATGTTCTGGTTCATAGTAGGCATTTCAAGTGCAGTAGCCTGTTCTATCATTGTACCGATGGCAGCTAATTTTTGTTCTTTCAAAAGTCCGGTGGTATCAGTTGCCATTTGTTCGTAAGTTCTTAAACCTGCATCTACAACAGCTGCAACAGAACCTTTTTGTTTTGCACAAAGTTCTTTTGCACCCTGAATGTCTTCAGCTTCCAGTTTTTGTTTTACACTCATTACGAAGGTGTCAAGATTACCGGTTCCGCGACTTCTGTTCAAAGCGATGAAACGTTCAACACTTAAAATGATAACTGACAATAACCATGTAAGAAGAATCGGTACAACAAAACCTCCTTTGTAAATTGTACCTAACATGTTACCCTGGAGTGGATGGTTATCCGGATTGTTGTCAATAAAGTTGCTTGGATTACCAAACACAAAATTGTAAATCAGAAGTGCAACACCAAAACTTAGCACGATTACTAACGCAGCAGACAGTCCTTTGGATTGCTTTTTGGTCTTCGTTGGTTGTTTTTCTTTAGCCATAATAGTAATTTTTGTGTAACATTTTGTTGAATGTTACGTAGTTAATAATTTAGAAATTTTAATTGTTTTAATTTTATTTGAATTTTCTTTTTTTTTATTCAACGTCAGATATTGATTATTATTTTCTTATCAGCTTTTGAACGTACAAAAATAATATATTTTAGATAATTAATGCAATAAACGGAAAATATTTTTCAATTTAATTAATCAAAAACACAAAAAAACACAGCATTAAATATCACTTCATTTTTTTATTTCGTTTTGTGTTTATTTTTTTCCTGATCAAAGGGGAATATCCCGGTTTCTTTTCGTACTATAAAGTCTAAAAAATCAGGAGAAACAAACCATTTGGTACTTATGAAATTACATAAGGTGAAACATAATCATTTCAACTTTTTTATCATTGACTGTGCCTGTCCTTGCAATTGACCAACTAAGTAAAAATGCAAATTTATGAAAAAAATCTACATTTTGTCTGGTTTCGGTTTTTTATTTAAAAACTTAAAGAAAATAAGAAACAATGGTACTCAAAGTCCGGATTTTCCTCTGCAATATGAACATTATTTTTTTATTTTCACTTGAATTTCGTACCTTTGCACACTATTAAAAACACGGGGGATAAATCAAATCATTAATCTCATTATCAATTATTTATGGATTACAATTTCAGAGAAATAGAGCAAAAATGGCAAAAATTCTGGATTGAAAACAGAACCTACAAAACCGAAATCGATCATACAAAACCCAAATTCTACGTTTTGGACATGTTTCCGTATCCATCGGGAGCCGGGCTGCATGTAGGGCATCCGCTTGGCTATATTGCTTCTGATATTTACAGCCGCTACAAAAGGCTGAATGGCTTCAATGTGCTTCATCCGATGGGATATGATGCCTACGGGCTTCCGGCTGAGCAATATGCCATCCAGACAGGCCAGCATCCGGCCGTGACAACTCAAAAAAACATAAAACGCTACCGCGAACAGCTGGATAAAATCGGCTTTTCTTACGACTGGGACCGTGAAGTACGCACTTGCGAACCAGATTACTATAAATGGACACAATGGGCATTTATTCAGATGTTTAATTCGTATTACAGCAACCAGACGCAGCAGGCGCGTCCGATTGCCGAATTGGTTGCTCATTTTGAAAAATCAGGAACAGCAGATTTACAGGCTGCCTGCACCGAGGAACTGAATTTTACAGCTGACGATTGGAATGCCAAAACCGAAAAAGAACAGCAGGAAATCCTGTTGAATTACCGAATTGCCTACTTAGCAGATATGAAGGTGAACTGGTGTGCAGCACTCGGTACCGTACTGGCTAACGACGAAGTGAGCGAAGGACTTTCAATCCGCGGTGGTCATCCGGTAGAACAGAAAGTGATGCGCCAGTGGAGCCTGCGTGTGTCTGCTTATGCTCAGCGGCTACTTGACGGCCTCGATAAAATAGACTGGACAGATTCCCTGAAAGAAACACAGAGAAACTGGATTGGGAGAAGTGAAGGGGCTGAGATGAGGTTTGAGATAGTGAACCCCACCCCAACCCTTCCACAAGGGGAGGGAGAAGACCTCTCCCCTAACCCCTCTACAGAAGGGGAGAGAGAAGCAAAACCGAGTTATTATACTACAGATGCTAATACCTGGAAATTACTAAAAGAGAATGCAAAAAGCATGAGGTTGGAGCCTACGGAAGCAGAAGACCTGCTTTGGCAGAATTTACGCGGACTTAAATTAGGTGTAAAATTCAGGCGGCAACAGCCGGTGGATATTTTTATTCCCGATTTTGTCTGTACTCAAAAAAAGTTAATTATAGAAGTCGATGGCGAATATCACAACGGGAAAGAACAAATTGAATTGGATGTTGAAAGAACTCGCATTTTAGAAACTATCGGGTATAAGGTTTTACGATTTACAAATGAAGAGGTTTTGACAAATGTTAGCAGTGTTTTAGAAAGAATCAGAACAGAAATAAAAAACAGGGATATTTTTACTTCTAATGTAGAAGTGAAAGTTAAACCCTCCCCTTGTGGGAGGGACAGGGTGGGGTTTGATGTCTTTACTACCCGACCCGACACCATTTACGGAGTTACTTTCATGGTGCTTGCACCTGAAAGCGAGTTGGTAGACATTTGCACAACTGCTGAACAGGCAGAGGCTGTGAAAAATTATATCGACGCCACAAAAAAACGCACCGAACGCGAGCGTATTGCAGATAGGAAAATAACCGGTGTTTTCACCGGTTCGTATGCTATCAATCCGGTTGCGGACACAGAAATTCCCATCTGGATAAGTGATTATGTACTCGCAGGATACGGTACCGGTGCCATTATGGCTGTTCCGGGTCACGATAGCCGTGACTACGCTTTTGCAAAACATTTCAATCTGCCGATAATTCCGCTTATCGAGGGAGCTGATATAAGTGAAGAAAGTTTTGATGCCAAAGAAGGGATAATGATAAATTCAGGTTTCCTGAACGGTCTTACTGTTCCTGAAGCCATTGCGAAAGCAAAAGAATACATTGAAGAAGAAGGAATAGGAAAAGTGAAGGTCAATTACCGTCTCCGTGATGCCATTTTCAGTCGTCAGCGGTATTGGGGTGAACCGTTTCCGGTATATTACAAGGATGATTTGCCTTATATGCTCGATGAGAGCAAGTTACCTCTCGAACTTCCCGAAGTGGATAAATACCTGCCCACCGAAACGGGCGAACCGCCGCTGGGACGAGCAAAAAACTGGGCAACGGATGACGGATACAAACTTGAACTGAACACAATGCCCGGTTTTGCAGGATCTTCGGCTTATTATCTCCGATACATGGATCCGAAAAACGACAAAGCGCTGGTCAGCACGGAGGCAAACGAGTACTGGCAGGATGTGGATCTGTACATCGGCGGAACAGAGCATGCTACCGGCCACCTGATTTACAGTCGCTTCTGGAATAAATTCCTTTTTGACCTTGGATTGGTGACTAAAGACGAGCCATTCAAAAAACTGATTAATCAGGGAATGATACAGGGAAGAAGCAATTTCGTGTACCGAATACAGGGTACCAATACTTTTGTTTCATTAAATCTGAAAGATCAATACGACGTAACGCCCATTCACGTGGATGTAAACATCGTATCGAACGATGTACTGGATGTTGAAAAATTCCGTAACTGGAACCCGGAATACAAGAACGCCGAATTTATTCTTGAAAACGGTAAATACATTTGCGGATGGGCGGTTGAGAAAATGTCAAAATCGATGTTCAACGTAGTAAATCCCGATGACATAGTAGAAAAATACGGAGCAGACACCTTGCGGCTCTACGAAATGTTTCTGGGCCCGCTGGAGCAATCCAAACCCTGGGACACCAACGGAATTGACGGGGTTCACCGTTTTCTGAAAAGGCTCTGGAGTTTATTCTTCAGAGATAACAACCTGAGCTTCAGCAACGAGACTCCAACTCCCGAAGAACTGAAAGTATTACACAAAACCATCAAAAAAATCAGCAGCGACATCGAAACGTTCTCTTACAATACGTCTGTTTCGGCATTTATGATTTGTGTAAATGAACTTTACACGCTGAAATGCAATAAAAAGTCAATTATGGAACCGCTCACCATCATTCTGGCACCTTTTGCACCCCACATTGCCGAAGAATTGTATCATTTACTCGGAAATACCACTTCGGTATGTGATGCTCAGTGGCCCCTGCACAACGAAGAGTACCTGAAGGAAAGTACAGTGAAATATCCCGTTTCGTTCAACGGCAAAGTACGTTTCACGCTCGAATTGCCTGCCGACATGAGCAGGGAGGATGTAGAAAAAACTACCCTGACCAACGAACAGACTCAAAAATACCTGGATGGAAAAACGCCGAAGAAAGTAATTGTAGTTCCCGGAAAAATTGTAAATATTGTAGTTGCCCCCTGATCTCCTGAAAAGAGAACTTGTGCCGGAACTCAAAAACTTTATTTAATATAGAAATTTTTCAATTCATTCAATCTAAAATCACCCTACAGGGTACATGAGGGCTATTATGAATTCAAAAAAAGATTATTTAAAATCTTTCTACTGGAAAGATTACATTATGATTTTCGCCGGATTGATATTATATGCTATTGGTCTGACCGGATTTCTGTTACCAAATAAAATCGTAACAGGTGGCCTGGCGGGTGTAACAGTTTTGATAAAATCGGCAACTGAAATTCCGCTTTGGGTATCTTACGTTTCGATAAATGCGGTGTTGCTGATTTTTGCCTGGAAAATTGTCGGTAAAAATTTCGTTATCAAAACCGTAGTCAGTGTAGCAGTACTTACTATTCTGCTGAGATACGGTGAATTTTACATTACCAAACCAATCATACATGCCGACGCACTGCTTTCATCCATGATTGGCGCCATGTTTTGCGGTGCGGGATTAGGTCTTGTGTATTCAGTAAACGGGAGCACCGGCGGAACTGACATAATAGGTGCTGTGGTAACAAAATACCGCCATGTAAGCATGGGGCGGGTGTTGCTGCTCGTAGATCTTTTAATCGTAGCCTCTTCATTTTTCCTGTTCAGAAGTGTTGAAAAAATTGCCATCGGTCTGATCGTAATGGCAGTGATGTATTACGCTGTTGACGTAATGATAAGTGGTATGCGGCAGTCGGTTCAGTTTTTTATCTTTACCTCCAAATACGATGAAGTGGCCAGTCATATCAATTCGGAGATAAAACGGGGATGTACTATAATTGACGGAATGGGCTGGTATTCAAAGAAATCGCAAAAAATCATTATTGTTCTTGCCCGCAAAACCGAATCCACCTCCATTTTCAGACTTGTAAAAAGCATTGATCAGGATGCATTCGTTACTCAAGCCAATGTAGTGGGTGTTTACGGCAAAGGATTTGATGTATTGAAGTAGAAGCCCCCTAAATCCCCCAAAAGGGGACTTTAAGAATAAAAGGAGCGATTTTATATCACTCCTTTTTTTTATTTAGTCGACCCTTAAAAAGTCCATAAACATAAGATTATCAGTAAAATAAATCTTAAAAGTGTTGTGTATATCTGCAAGTTTTAGTATATTTGATGCATA
>SAAL01000035.1 GCA_009929445.1 Bacteroidia bacterium | reverse complement strand
GCGACATAAAGTTACTGATTTTCAGCGACTTTACCAAATAAATATGCTGCTTTTTTGTTATAATTCAGCAAGTTATGATACTTGCGAAAGTTGAATTAATTTGATTTGATATATTGAAAAATGCGACTTATGTGCTTGTTTTGGGAAAATGTATGTCAGAAATGAGGTGTTAATCGACTTCTGAAATATAGCTTCAAATCATGTGTATTTCAAAAAAATGTCGTAACTTGCAAAACTTTTTAAAATTAAATTTAATTAATTAACTAACAGAATAAAAGTTCATTTATGAGAAAAATTTGGTTGGTATTTGCAGCTTTCATTTTCACAACGGCTTTTTTGTCTGCTCAGACCAGACTCTCGGGCTACGTGAAAATAGCTGAATCAGAAACGCCTCTGCCCGGCGTAACAGTAACGTTGTTGCATCAGAATATTTCTACGAAAACGAATGCTCAGGGCGAGTTTAATTTTTCATATCTCACGGCCGGCGACGAAGAGGTTAGTTTTTCAAAGTCGGGTTATCTGCCACAGATAAAGCTAATCAGCCTGAAAGATGATACTCAAAACGATTTTGGTACTGTATTCCTGCGTGTTGATATCCAGGAAGAATCCCGTCAGGATGCCATTCTACAGCTGAACGAATCTGACTTCAGCGAAGACGAAGGCCGCGCTTCACAGTCCATTTCCACCAGCCTTTCAAGAGGTGATGTGTATCTCTCGCAGTCGTCCTACAATTTCAGCCCCATGCGTTTCCGGATGCGCGGATACGAACAGGAATTTGAATCTACCTACGTGAACGGCGTTCATTTCAATGCACTCGACAGAGGTGGATTCAACTATTCAAGCCTTGGTGGTCTGAACGATGCCAACAGAAATAAAGACGTAGTAGTAGGTTCCGAAGCAAATACTTTCTCTTACGGTAATCTGGGAAGCAACACCAATATACTGAACCGCGCCAGCGCCTTTGCCGCAGGCACACGGGCAAGTGTGGCATACAGCAACCGTGCTTACAAACTGCGCGGACAGGTTACTTATGCCACCGGTTTGATGCCCAACGGATGGGCATTTGCAGCATCGGGCGTATTTCGCTGGGCCGACGAAGGTTTAGCCCAGGGTACATTCTACAATTCGGCCGGATATTTCTTCTCAGCTGAAAAAATGTTGACTCCCCGGCACAGCCTCTCACTGATAACCTACGGCGCTCCTACCAGGCGCGCTCAGCAAAGTGCAGCCACCCAGGAAGTGTATGACATGACGGGTACAATTTATTATAATTCTTACTGGGGATATCAGGAAGGTGTAAAACGTAACTCCCGAATCGTGAAAAGTTTCGATCCGACTGCCATCATCGCTTCCGATTTCAAAATAAGCGAAACCCAGCGACTCCGCACCGGACTGGCATATCACTACAGCATGTACAGCAATTCTGCTCTCAGCTTCTACAATGCTCCTGATCCGCGTCCGGATTACTACCGGAATTTACCCAGTTTTCAGACAGATGAAACCATCGCTGAACAGATTCGCAAAGAATGGGCATTTGATAACGGAGATCCGGTAAATGATAAGGTTTCTCAAATCGATTGGGAATCATTGTATTCGGCTAACTACAAAAACAACGAGATCAATCCGGCCGGAAACGCCAAGTATGCAGTGGAACGCCGCCACAACGATCTGATGGAAACTGCTTTTAACTCCACCTATACCAACCAGCTAAATCCGAAACTTCGCCTGACAGCAGGTATCGAAGCTAAAATGGCCAAAGATATTAATTATAAAACCATGGACGATCTGCTTGGAGCTAACCAATGGATTGATATCGACCAGTTTGCCGAACGTGATTTGAATATCGATCCGAATCCGGATCCGAATAAAATTCAGAACGACCTCAATAATCCTAACAAAGTGATTAAAAACGGCGATTTGTTCGGTTATAAATACAATATTAATATCATCCACAGCAGCGCATTTATTCAAAACGAATGGAACCTGTCGCAGCTGGATATTTATTATGCCGCACAACTCACTTATACTCAGTTCAATCGTCACGGCTACATGCGCAACGGACGCGCCCCCGAAAATTCATTCGGAGCCGGTCAGATCTGGTGGTTCGTTGACCCTTCGGTAAAAGCCGGAGCTACCTACAAAATCGATGGACGCAACCGCCTCTATGCCAATGTACTTGCCGAAACGCGTGCTCCACTGCCAAGCGGTGCATACGTATCCGAAAGAATCAAAGACGACCGGATTCCTTATTTGCAATCACGTAAAATTCTTTCGTACGACTTAAACTACTCGTTCATTTTCCCGTCGGTACGTGGCAGATTCACCGGATTCCGTACCCACATGCTCGGAACTTCTGAAAACCTGGGTTATTACGACGATGCACTTCGCACATTTATCAACCACATGCTGATGAAATCAGATAAAATCTATCAGGGAATTGAAGCCGGTCTCTCCGTAAAACTGAACAGAAGTTTCTCTATCTCAACTGCCGGCACTTTTGCCGATTATCATTATACGAATGATGCCATTGGTGTTAAAAGTTTTGAAAATGGTTCGAAAGCGGATATTCAGGAAACCGTACTGACAAAAGGACTGAAAATCAACACCGGACCTCAGCTTGCTGCCAACATCACGCTTGATTATTTCCATCCCAAAATGTGGTTTGCCGATGTAACGCTCAACTATTTCGACAATAATTATCTCGACTTTGCGCCCAACCGATTCACGGCAAGTAATGTGGCAATGTATGAAGCAGATGCTACCGGCGAAGCAAAAAGAATACTGGGTACTCAGGAAAAACTCAACGCCGGATTTCTGCTCGATGCCTCCATCGGAAAAGTGGTTTACCTCCCGAAACGCCGTTCGATGAATATTAACCTCAGTTTCAGTAATATTCTGAACAATACAAACATGATAACAGGTGGATTCCAGCAAGGCAGAATGCCGATGCTCGATGAAACAAGTCTGGACATGGCAAACCTGAACAGATTCCCCAATAAATACTATTATGCCTGGGGATTTAATATGTTTCTGAACCTTGGATTCAGATTTTAATTATGAAAACAGTAAAAAGTAACAATATGAAAATCAAATCATTAATATATATAATTGTTCCGGTTGTTCTTTTAACTTCGTGCAACAAAACGGAATTTGATGCTATCCCGGTGAGTGAACTGATGGGTGATTCGCTGAAAACAACCTACACCATCGAACAACTCAAAACTGATTTTATGACCAACAGCGATGCTTACTCCGATCCGGTAGGCAAGATGGCAGGACTCTACACGGCCGATAAAATTAATTCGTCGCAGGATGTTGTTATCAGTGGATTTGTAACTTCTACCGACGTGGAAGGGAATGTTTATAAATATTTTGTCGTTCAGGAAGACAAACCCAACGGGCAGGCTCTCAAAGTTTCGATCGATGCATCCGGCCTTTCGGCTGTTTATCCGCTGGGTCAGCAGGTTTGGATTCGCTGCAACGACTTATACATTGGTAAATACGGTGAAGCACCACAGCTGGGTTCGCTCTATATTAACAAGGAACGTATGAAAATATCCGGTGCCGACACCATTTACAGAACCGAACCCGGAAGAATGCCCCTTTTTACGGCTCAAAAGCATGTTTACTCATACGGAATGCCTCAGCCAGACAGAATAAAAGCCGACACCATGACGGTGGCTCAAATCAAGGCAGCTGATTACAAAAAACTGGTAAACAAGCTGGTATGTATCAAAAATGCGTATTTCACCGGATTCGACGGAAATAAAAAAGCACTCTCATCACAAAACATGATATTTGCTCCCTCTACCGGCGGAGTAGGTTATCCTCAGCTCCGAAATATCAGTGACGGAACCGACGATGTGGCCATCGCTACCAGCGAGTACGCCAAATTTGCCACCAAACCTCTTCCACCGTCCAATTTCAGTGGTAATATTACAGTTATTGTCGGTTGGTATAAGAACTACACCGATGCAGCAGGTGTATATCAGCTCACGCTGAGAACACTGGATGATTTGGGTAAAGGTTTTGAAACCTATCTGTCGAATATTAACTACACTAAATAAAACAACGTACAATCTTATGAAGAAGAAATTAATATATGGATTTTTGCTTTTGACGGCTTCAGTAATTACTGCCTGTACAAATGCAACTGACTACGATCTGGAAAATCCTGAATCGCAAAAGGTTATCTTTACCGAAACATTTGAAAGCGGTACCCTGGGCGATTTTACCACCCAAAGTGTAACAGGTGATCAGGTTTGGGTGGGCGATGCCAGAGGTTATGCTTTTATGACCGGTTATGTGAGTGCCACACGCGAAAATATAGCCAACGAAGACTGGCTGATTTCGCCGCAAATCAATCTGACCGATGTTACGACCGCTCATTTTACTTTTGAACATGTAGCCCGCTATTTCGCTGACCTGGTTAACGAAGCTACTGTATGGATTTCAGATAATTACGTTTCAGGAGCACCATCCACAGCTACCTGGACTCAGGTGGTAACAAGCCCTTTCAGAGATCCCGGAGCATGGGATTTTCAGCCTTCAGGACAACTTAGCCTCACTGCCTACGCCGGAAAGAAAATACACATTGCTTTCAAGTATATTTCTACAAATACGAAAGCTGGTTCGTGGGAAATAAAAAACATGGTGGTTGCAACCGGTGAAGCTGTCAATGAAAACGTAAACTATGGTTTGGGAACAGCTGCTTCTCCTTACTCCGTTCTCGGAGGCACCTACAACCAGAATAATACCTCAGCATGGCTCAAAGGGACAATCGTCGGATATGTCTGGTATGTGGCAGGAAAAGGAAATTCATTCTATTTCAGTGGCGATACTTGTACTCAGGCCACCAACATACTGGTTGCCGACTCCGGAAGTCTGTATCTGAGTCAGGCAATGGCTGTTCAGCTTCCCGCAGGTGCTGTTCGAACCGGAATCAACCTGAAAGACAATAAATCTTTGTATGGTAAAAAGGTGACACTCTACGGTGATCTTACTGCCTATTTCGGCATTGCCGGTCTGAAAAACACATCTTACTACAAGCTGGAAGATGGTAAAACAGGCGGAAACAAACCCTTCGATCCCTCTACGGCTATTTACTACGAAACCTTTGCCACCAATCTGGGCAAATTTACCACTCAAAACGTTACCGGCGGTGAAATATGGACTTATAATGGAACTTATAAGTGTGCGTACATGACCGGATTTGTGAGCAGTCAAAACAGAGCCAATGAAGACTGGCTCATTTCGCCCGAGATCGATCTGACCGGGAAAAGCGATATTGCACTGGCATTTGATCATGTGTTCCGCTATGGTGGAGAGCCGGCTAACGAAGCTACTGTTTGGGTTTCTGAAAATTACAGCTCAGGCTTGCCTGCTACAGCTACCTGGACTCAGATAACGACCAACTTTACGAATGCCTCCACCTGGGATTTTTACAATACAGGCGACATAAGTCTGAAAGCCTATGCGGGCAAAAAAATCAAGATTGCACTTGTGTACAAATCTACCTCAACCAAAGCTGGTACCTGGGAAGTGAAAAACTTTATTGTGAAGTAAAAAAAAACAATATTTTATCGTTTTAGACAAAAAAAAGGAAGCTGTCGCATGCGGGCAGCTTCTTTTTTTTTAACTGTAATTTCGAAATTCGAAAAATCTATTTTCAGAAAGTTATCAATCCGCGTCCGCTCATCTCTTTTGGGATATCAATACCCAAAACCTGGCAAACAGTTGGTGAAACATCAGCCAAAATTCCGGGTTCGATTGTTGCATTTTTATCATTTGTAACAAAAACAAATGGCACCGGATTGAGAGAGTGAGCTGTATTGGGCGAACCGTCGGCATTGATTGCATTGTCGGCATTTCCGTGGTCGGCAATGATAATGGCTTCGTAATCGTTAGCCTTTGCGGCCTCAATCACTTTTTCCACGCACACGTCAATCGTTTCAACGGCTTTAACGATGGCTTCTTTTACACCTGTATGACCTACCATATCGCCGTTGGCAAAATTCAGCACGATAAAATCAAATTTCTGAGAATTCAGTGCATCCACCATTCTTTCGGCAATTTCAGGCGCGCTCATCTCCGGTTGTAAATCGTAAGTTGCTACTTTTGGAGAAGGAACAAGAAGACGCTCTTCACCCGGGAATTCAGCCTCACGACCGCCTGAGAAGAAGAATGTAACGTGAGCAAATTTTTCGGTTTCGGCCACCCGCAGTTGTTTCAAGCCAAGACCCGAAACGTATTCTCCCATCGTATTCTGTACATTGTCCTTATCAAAAAGAACATTCAACCCTTTGAAAGAACTGTCGTATGGCGTCATGGTGAAATATTGCAGCGGAATGGTGTGCATGCCGTGTTCGCGCATATCTTCCTGAGTCAGTACGATTGTGAGTTCTTTGGCACGGTCGTTACGGAAATTAAAGAAAATAACCACGTCACCTTCTTCTATTTTTGCCACCGGATTTCCATCTATATCCACATGTACAATTGGTTTAATAAATTCATCTGTAACGCCTTCATCATAAGAATCTTGCATTGCCTGAACCATATCAGAAGCAGGTGTACCTACTCCATTAACCAGTAAATCATATGCCTGTTTTACACGTTCCCAGCGTTTGTCGCGGTCCATAGCGTAGTAGCGCCCGATGATAGAAGCGATTTTTCCGGTGGTTTGGTCAATGTGGTTTTGAAGTTGTTCGATAAATCCTTTACCACTCTTCGGGTCTGTGTCACGCCCGTCCATAAAAGCATGTACATAAGTGTCTGTAACGCCGTATTCGTTGGCAATATCAATTAATTTCATTAAATGATCCAGCGAACTGTGAACACCTCCGTCAGAAACCAGGCCCAGTAAGTGAATTTTTTTTCCGTTATCGCGGGCGTATGTATATGCTTTTACGATTTCAGGGTTTTGCATGATGCTGTTGTCACGACAAGCACGGTTAATTTTCACTAAATCCTGGTAAACCACACGTCCGGCCCCGATGTTCAGGTGACCTACTTCCGAATTTCCCATCTGCCCGTCCGGAAGGCCTACGTTCTCACCCGAAGCAAGTAAATAAGAATTCGGATAAGTAGCCAATAGTTTATCCCAATAAGGCGTAGGAGTGTTGTAAATCAGGTCAGCTTCCGATTGGTTGCCAATACCCCAACCATCTAAAATCATTAATAAAGCTTTTTTTCTCATATTTTTTAAGTTTTGTTTTATATTCTGTTTTCGGGGTGCAAAATTACTCATTTTTTGGCACTTATCCTTGAAATTCTTCGAAGATTTTGCATGCTTGCAGATTGATTTGACATACAAGAATGTCGGACCTCCTGAAAGCAAAAACTTCATGCTCCGTGCTTCCAACTTCCAACTTAATAAATTATCTTTGCATCCTCAAAAACACTATTAAATGTTTATTGTACTCAGTTTTATGCTGGCGGGAATTATAGTCGGTTACCTGCTTCGCAGTAAAAAAATCCGTTTTTTTCAAGGACTAATTATAACACTTATATGGCTGTTATTGTTTTTACTTGGACTGGAAATCGGTGCTAATAAAGAGGTCGTTTCGCAGTTTGGGAAACTTGGTCTTGAAGCTTTCATCATTGCTGCCGGAGGAACTCTGGGCAGTGTGCTGGCTGCAAAATTTCTGTGGAAAAAAGTGGAAAGAAATAAGAAAGATAAAAAATCCTGAATTTCAGTTTTTATTCAGGTAAAAATCTTTTACCAAAGCTGAGTATTCCGGTGTATAAAGATTTCTTTCTTTCTCAATAATCAATTCTTCGGTTTTACAATCTGTCACTTCCATTTGATACTCCATCAAAAGCCGTTTAGCAGGTTTTTCGGGATTTGGAAATACATTCACCAGCCTGCTGCAAAAAAGTTTTTCCTTTACAGCGAGTTCGTTGAAAATTTTTCCTTCGGGCACAGGTAGAATGACACACAGCCGTCCTTTTTCAGTCATCATTTTTTTTGCATTTAAAATCAGTTCTAAGAATGGCAGTGAATCTGAATGACGTGCTTTTGTTCTCGATTCGGAAGGCGATTTCATCGAATTGATAAAAAACGGCGGATTACATACGATTAGATCAAAACCGGCTGACGAACCGGATGCAAATTGCTGAAAGGAAGTGTGAATAACCCTGATGCGGTTGTCCCAGGGTGAATTTCCTACATTTTCTCTGGTCTGTACAATGCTTTGTTTATCAATATCGATGGCTGTTATACGGGCTTCGCATCGCTGAGCGAGCATCAGAGTAATCAGACCGGAACCACATCCGACGTCCAATATGGATTTTACATCTGAAACATCTGCCCAGGCACCAAGTGTAACTCCGTCAACACCTACTTTCATGGCGCACTTGTCATGAAAAACAGTGAATTGTTTGAATTTAAAAAAGGGATTTGACATGTACGGTTTCTTATCTTCTGCTTCCGGACTCACGGCTTGCAGGCTGCGATGAACTCCGGCTTTCGGATGAAGAACTGCGGGTAGAACCTTGTTGTACACTTCGCGAAGATGAACTGCTGCCACCGACACTGTAAGGAACATCCCTGGTTTGACGACCGACCTCCGTTCTGCTGTCATTTCTTCGTACAGGATTTTCCATTTTGTCGCTCGTTGATCTGTATCTGTCCGAAGCAGGAGTTTGTATTTGTCGTTGAGACCGGTCAGTCCTTACCGGTCGGTCCCGGAATTGTGTTCGTGTATTTGTTTCGCTATTTTGACCCGAATTAAACCTTGTATTGGCATCAGTTCGGGTTGATTGCCTTTTACCATCTATTTCTACCGATTGGACTTCCGATCGTTTTGTCTGTAATTCATAATTCTGACGATCGTTCAGCACCTTACCGATTTCTTCAGTTTTCGATCTGATGCGGTTTACAGCATCGGAGCGTTTATTGGATTGCTTGCGTTCGCGGGCATATTTAAGATTGATCTCGTAGATGTTTTTCACCTGTTCAGGTGTGAGATTCAGCTCTTTCTGCATTTTTTCAGTTTGCTTCACAGCTTCCTGTTCCGGTGTCCTGTCGATCACGGAGGTACTTTGAGCAACAGAAAAGGTAGGTATATTTATTGCCAGTAATAAAAACAATATGTATTTCAAAACTCTTCTCATAGTTCAACTTCACCAAATATCATGATTTGTAAATCGTTACTGAATGAGCAACAATGACTGTGCCAATATTTAATATAGGATATTGTAAATGCGTTTTTTAACTTTCTAAACTTTTTGTAAGAAAAAAAATCTGCCCGTTGTATCAATTCCCGAAGCAGGAAAGTATTTATTTTTGAAAATCCCGGAGTTTGATTTTGGTAAGAACATTTTTGGTGTCAAGTGTAAAGTCGCTGCTCATGATCCATCCGTAATAGCCGATGTCGTTTTTCAGCACATCGCTCACTTTCTGTCCTTTATATTTTCCAAAATTGATGATTTCTTCTCCTTTTTCGTTGTAAATGATTCGTCCGGCAAAGTCGGCATTGTTGTTTTGAGTAGTGAAACCTGACAAAAATGCGATTTCGTTTTTCAATTCGGGATATCTGTCGAGCTGAGCCATGAGCACCTCATAGGTGGCTCTGGTATCGGCCTCGGCGCTGTGAGCATTGTCCAGATCCTTATCGCAATAAAACTTGTAGGCTGCAGATAATGTACGCTGTTCCATTTTATGAAAAACCACCTGTACATCTACGAATTTTCGTTTTTTCATGTCTATATCCACCTCTGCTCTCAGAAATTCTTCAGCGAGCAGCGGTATGTCGAACCGGTTGGAATTATATCCCGCCAGATCGCACCCTTCAAAATCGCGGGCGATTTCACGTGCCACTTCCTTAAAGCGCGGACAGTCTGCCACATCCTCGTCGGTAATTCCATGAATAGCAGTGACTTGTTCGGGTATGTGCATTTCGGGATTTATACGAATGGTTTTCGATTCTTCTCTTCCGTTGGGTGAAATTTTCAGGTAGGAGATTTCAACTATTCTGTCGGTAACGATATTGGTACCGGTAGTTTCCAGATCAAAAAATACAATGGGATTTTTTAAGTTCAGTTTCATTTTATCACTCTTTTCTATTAAAAAAATAAAGCAGAAAAGTAATTTTTGGATACTTTTCTGCCGGATTTTTATTGTTTTTTTCTTTAAGAATTAATCATTGAGGAGCATAGGCATCAACAACATCAGAATTTTCTCGTTGTCATCTTCCTGCAGCGGAAGCAGTATTCCTGCACGCGAAGGATCGGCCAGTTCGAGCACTACTTCTGCTGAATCCACATTACCCAGCATTTCGATCAAAAACGTTGATTTGAATCCAATTTTTATTGGTTCTCCCTCATACTGGCAGGGGATGAATTCTTCGGCCGAAATCGAAAAATCGATGTCCTGCGCCGAAACATGTACCTGATTTTGAGTAAAATCCAGTTTTATCAGATTGCTTGCCTGGTTGGAAAATACGGATACGCGTTTGAGGGTATTGAGCAGCGTTACCCTGTCAATAATTATTTTAAATGGATTGTTTTTCGGAATTACACCGTTGTAATTTGGATAACGACCTTCAACTTGCCGGCAAACCATGGTATAATTGCTGAGTTCGAAATAAGCATTTTTATCGTCGAACTTGATTTCTACATTACCGGATTCTTTCGGCAATATGTTCCGGAGCATGGTTGCAGGTTTTTTAGGTAAAATAAAACTCATACTTTCGCCTTCAACTACCGAAGCAGTTTCGTAGCTGGTTTTGAATCGAACCAGTTTATGAGCATCGGTGGCTACGAGGGTAAGTTCTGATGAAATATCAAAATAAATGCCATTCATTACCGGTCGGAGCTCGTCTTCGGCCATGCAGAAAAATGTTTTCGAAATCCCGCTCAGCAAATGAGGAACGGCAACGTTCAAATGCTGAACATTATCACCCAGCTGAGGCAGCAGTGGATACATATCGCCGCTTTGACCGATAAAATTGTAAGTTCCATTCGCCGAAGTGATTACCATGGCCAGCGTCGAATCATCGATATGGAAAGTTAGGGGTAACTCCGAAAATTCACGTAACGTATCCAGGATCAACTTGTTAGCTACAGCTACAGTTCCACTCCCTTCCACATCCTGAACTTCCATGGAAGTAATCATTGTAGTTTCAATGTCAGAAGCAGTCATTGTTAGCGTATTTCCTTGCAGACTGAGCAGAAAATTGTCGAGAATCTGAAGTGAGTTTTTACTGTTAATAACACGGCTTATGGCTTGCAGGTGACTAAGTAATTCGGTACTTGATACTGTGAATTTCATATTTATCTTGATTTACTTTTTTAAAATTTTACACGTAAATAATTTAGCAAATATACAGATTATTTTTAAAAAAAGAAACTGCTGAATTGATTTTTGTTGTTTTTGATTATTCATCACCGTTTTTTTCTTTTTCAGGGAATATTCTTATAGAAATGATGGCTGTGTTGATTTTTTTTTTTACTTTTGATGTTTAAAAAATTTCAACTCTAATCAATATGAGCACCATCACAATCAAAGACAAACAATTCAGTCTCTCAATTAAATCAGAAGTTATTCAGGAAGCAGTGTCAAAAGTAGGCGAACAAATCAACCGCGACATGGCCGACAAAAATCCAATGTTTATTTGTGTACTTAACGGTGCTTTCATGTTTGCCGGCGATCTGATGAAAGTGGTGAACATTCCCTGCGAAATTACGTTTATCAAACTTTCGTCGTATGAAGGGCTTTACACCACCGGTTCGGTCAAAGAAGTGCTCGGGCTCAGCGAAAGTGTAGTTGGGCGCAACATAGTGGTGGTGGAAGATATAGTAGATACCGGCATCACGATGGAAAAAATCCTCACATCGCTGGAAGCAAAAGGCGCCAACAGCATAAAGGTAGCCACCTTCCTGCAAAAACCGGAAGCTCTGCAACGCGATATACACATTGACTACATAGCCATGAAAATACCCAATGAATTTATAGTAGGATATGGCCTTGATTATGACGGATACGGACGTAACCTGAAAGACATATATACCGTGGTAGATTAATTGATGACTCCATTTTTTATTGAAAAAAAACAGTAATACCAATAATTTTTTTTCCATTTTAACGCAAAAAACAACATGCTTAACTTAATTATCTGCGGCGCACCGGGCAGCGGCAAAGGAACACAGAGCGACCTTATCATCAAAAAATACAATCTTCAGCATTTTTCTACCGGCGATATTCTCCGAAAGGAAATAGCTGACGAAACGGAGCTGGGCAAATACGCACACGAATTTATTTCGAACGGACAATTAGTGCCGGATGGAGTGATTATTGACATGATTGCCGGCAAAATAGATAAGCTGAACAAAAGTCAAATTAATGGAGTGATCTTTGACGGATTTCCACGAACGGTAGCACAGGCCGAAGCCCTGGAAGAATTATTCGAAAAACGGGGGTTAAAAACAGACCTGCTGATTGATCTGGCAGTGGATGAACAAGAACTGATAGACCGCCTGATGCTCAGAGGAAAAACCTCGGGCAGAAGTGATGATAACCTGGAAACAATCAAAAAAAGGCTTGAGGTGTATCACAATCAAACCAAACCGGTGACCGAATACTACGAAAAACTCGGCAAATATGCCTCAGTGTACGGCATGGGAACTATTGAAGATATTTCGGCTCGAATTGCCGCAGCAATAGATGAGATAAAGTAAACAGCACAAAACATCCATCGACATTTTTTTATCGGTGGATTTTTTTAAAACAAAACAACAAGAAACTAAAAAATGGCTATAGGCTCCAATTTTGTAGATTATGTGAAAATCATAGGCCGTTCGGGTAAAGGCGGTGCTGGTTCAACTCACTTTCATCGTGAAAAATTCATACCGAAAGGCGGCCCGGATGGTGGAGACGGAGGTCGGGGCGGGCATGTGATACTCCGTGGAAATAAAAACCTGTGGACTCTCATACACTTGAAATACGCCCGGCACGTATATGCCGGTGATGGAGGAGATGGAAGCCGGAGCCGGAGTTTCGGGAAAGACGGTAAAGATCAGGTAATAGAAGTGCCAATCGGGACGGTAGTTTACGACGGACAAACCGGTGAATTTCTCTGTGACGTGAAAGACGACGGACAGGAAGTGATACTGCTCAAAGGCGGACGGGGCGGACAGGGAAACTGGCATTTTCGCACCGCCACCAATCAGGCACCACGATACTCACAACCGGGAGAGCCCCGAATAGAAAAAACACTCATTCTGCAACTCAAAATTCTGGCAGATGTAGGTTTGGTAGGATTCCCTAATGCCGGTAAATCTACGCTTCTGTCGGTAGTATCGGCTGCCAAACCCGAAATAGCCGACTATCCCTTCACCACACTGGTCCCGAATCTGGGCATTGTGCGTCATCGCGACAATCAATCTTTCGTAATGGCCGACATACCGGGTATTATTGAAGGCGCTGCCGAAGGCAAAGGTCTCGGACTGAGATTCCTGAGGCACATCGAGCGTAATTCCATCCTGCTGTTCATGATTCCGGCAGACAGCAAAAACATACAATCGGAATATGAAGTGCTGTTGAACGAACTGAAAAAATACAATCCGGAATTAGCCGACAAGCAACGGGTACTGGCTATTTCCAAATGTGATATGCTGGACGAGGAAATGATGGAACAGATGAAAAACGAGCTACCCGATGACGTGCAATGCGTTTTCATTTCGTCGGTAAGCGGATTGGGAATAGATGCTCTGAAGGATATTCTGTGGGTGGAACTGAATAAAGAAACCAATAAAGTGGTAGAATGGATTCACCGACCGATGGAATTAACAAGCATGGAAGAAGATGAAGATTTAGATGAAGTTGAAGACGGTGATGATGATGACGAAGATGACGACGATTTAAGCAAATACAAAGGCATCGGGTGGGATGAGCAGTAGTGAAAACATCCCGAAAGTTCTCGAATACCCCATTCTAAGCCGGTATACTGAAATATTGCATTTTACATCCACACGCTCCGGTGGAGTCAGCACCGGAAAATATGCCTCATTGAATCTGGGTAAATATTCAGGTGATAAAAATGAAAATATTCAGGAAAATCTCTCCAGGTTTTGCAGTAAAATCGGTATAGAGACACAACAAGTCTATTTGCCTTTTCAGACCCACGGTAATTCGGTTCTGATAGCAGATGAAGAATTTCTCGCCCAAAGTGCCGAAAAACAGGCAAATCTACTTCATCACACAGATGCACTTATCACCAACATTCCGGATGTCTGCATTGCTGTTTCTACCGCCGACTGCGTTCCGATACTTCTGTATGATCCTGAAAACAGAGTGATTGCATCCATTCATGCCGGATGGAAGGGTACCTGCTCCCGCATTGCGGCAAACACCGTTCAAATTATGCAAGCTACATTCGGAGTAAATCCAAAAAACCTGATTGCCGTAATCGGCCCTTCTATTTCACCGGCAATGTATGAGGTCGGTGCTGAACTGATTGACACTTTCATGGATGCCGGATTTGATGTGGATAAAATCTTTATTCGCATCAACAATAAAATTTATCTGAATCTATGGAAGGCCAACAAAGACATTCTGCTCGAAAACGGAGTTGATGAATCCAATATTGAAATTTCAGGATACTGCACCTATACCGGACAGAGTATATTCTTCTCAGCCAGGCGATTAGGAATAAAATCGGGTAGAATGATTTCCGGTATAATGCTTAAAAAGAATTAATCCAGGTTTTCAAGTATTTTTTCCAAATCGGTGTCAATCTCATGAAGTTGTTTTTTGCAGACTTCCAGAAGCACTGCTGCACGTTTCACCTTTTCTGATATTAACTCCATATTGATTTCTGTGTTTCCGTCAAGTTCGGCCAGGATTTTCTCCAGTTCGGCCACTGCGTCGCTGTATAATAGTTTTTTAGCCATAATATTTTTCTGTTATTCTTCCGAAAAATGTACCAGAACATGCCGGTATGAATTGAAAATTTTTGATTTGGACACAAATCCGAGGTACCTTTTTTCCACATCAACCACCGGCAGATTCCACGCTCCGGTATCTTCAAAAATCTGCATAACCTTTTCCATGGGTAAATCGATATTGATGGTAGCTGGAGGAGAAATCATGAGCTGCTGAACGGTGAATTTATCGTAAAGCTCGGGTCGGAACATGATATTGCGCACTTCATCGAGCAACACAATACCCAAAAATTTCTTATTATCAGGGTTAACCACCGGGAACACATTCCGGCTTGATTTTGAAATCACTTTTACCAGCTCACCAAGAGTCATTTTCGGATTAACAACTGATAAATCTGTTTCGATTACATTCTCCATTCTCAACAACGTAAGCACCGCTCTGTCTTTGTGATGTGTAATCAGTTCGCCTTTCTGGGCAAGCCGCATGGCATATAGGCTGTGAGGTTCGAAAATAATGATTGTCATGTATGAAATGGTCGAGACAATCATCAATGTCATGAAGAGGTTGTAACTTCCGGTGAGCTCGGCTATCAGAAAGATGCCTGTAAGAGGTGCATGCATTACACCCGACATCAGACCCGACATGCCGGCCAGCGAGAAATTGGAAGTTGGTGCAGCCAGGCCTATCTGATTCATGACTGTAGCTGTAATAAATCCGGTAATACACCCAACAAAAAGTGATGGTGCAAATATCCCACCTACTCCTCCGGGACTCGTAGTAGCGGTAGAGGCAAAAATTTTAAAAAACAAAATCAGGGCAAGATAAATGACCAATACCCATACACTTCCACCCAGATGCTGGAAATAACTGGTTTCGAGTACAACTTTTGAATTGCCGTTGAGCAGCGCTTCGATGGTATTGTAACCCTCGCCGTACAACGGTGGAAATACAAAAATCAATACACCCAGTGTAATTCCACCTGTTATAATTTTGGTAAAGGGTGATTTGATTTTACGGAAAGATACTTCCAGAAAATTCATTCCACGGGTAAAATAAAGCGATACAAAACCACAAATGATTCCCAGAATAATCAACTGAGGAATACGGCTGACCGAAAATGGTTCGTAACTCGTAAACTGAAACATAAAACTGCTTCCGGTAACAAAATAAGTAAGCGAAGTAGCTGTAACAGAAGATATTAACAAGGGTACGATGGAAGTCAACGTCATATCAAGCATCAGCACTTCGAGTGTGAAAACCAGTCCGGCTATCGGTGCCTTGAAAATGCCTCCGATAGCTCCGGCAGCTCCACATCCAATCAGCAGTAACATTGTTTTCTGATTCAGTTTGAAGAACTTGCCCATGTTGGATCCGATGGCCGATCCTGTGAAAACAATTGGAGCCTCGGCACCCACCGAACCGCCAAAACCGATGGTGAGTGCGCTCCCCACGATGGATGTCCATACGTTGTGAAGTTTGATGATGGATTTACGCTGCGATATGGCATACAATATCCGGGTGACACCGTGGCTGATATCATCTTTCACTACATATTTTACAAAAAGATAGGTGAGTACAATTCCCATAAACGGAAATACAAGGTACCAAAAATTCACCTCATCAGGATTGAAGCTGTGAGTAAGCAAATTCTGAATAAGATGAATAGCTGATTTTAGAATTAAAGCTGCCAGCGAAGAGAAAATACCGACAAAGAAACTCAATATGAGAATAAAATTCCGTTCCTTGATGTTTCTTTCACGCCAGGCAAGCATCTTCAGATACCAGGGTTTATCTACCATGACCTTTCATATTCGTAAGATTACAAAGATAATGGTTTTTATTTTGAATGGGAAGCATTCGGCAGGAAAAGTAAAAACGAAATATCAGACACCTTTGCCACCGAAAATAATTTCCAACGTGGACAGGATAATTTTCATATCGGTCATCAGGTTCATATTTTCCATATATACAATGTCGTAATTGAGCCGTTCGATCATTTTATCGATTGTATCCGAATAGCCAATTTTAATCGGTCCCCACGAGGTAAGACCGGGACGAATCTGATACAGCAGGCAGTAATAAGGAGCCTCCTGAATTATCTGGTCAATATAGAATTTTCGTTCGGGTCTGGGCCCTACAATACTCATATCACCGCGAATTACATTGATAAACTGCGGGATTTCATCGAATCTGTATTTCCGCATCATTCTTCCCACTTTGGTTACCCGGTCGTCGGTAGAGCTACTGAGTTTTGGCGTGCCTTTTTCTGCATTGCTTTGCATGGTTCTGAATTTCAGCATTTCAAACGACTTGCCGTGAAGTCCGATTCTCTCCTGTTTGAAAATGGCGGAGCCTTTCGAATCGAGCCTGATGGCAATGAAAAAATAAAGCATCAGGGGAGAAAGCAAAAGAAGGCTGAAAGCCGAAACAAAAATATCAAACGATCTTTTCACGCAGAGTTCCCAATCGGTCATGGTAGGCTGTGTGATGCTTACCAGCGGATTAAGCCCGTATTTCTGTATGCGTACCCTGCCGGTCAGGATCTCGTATAACCGGGGAGTAAACTGAATTTCGATGTTGTATTGAAAAAGTTTGTTGATGATATTAAATATGCGTTGTTCGTTGGTATCATCCAGAGCTACAATTACTTCCTTTACATTCATGGCGTCAATCACCCTGCCCACATCAAACAAACTTCCGACAATTTGCTCCTGATTAATGTCTTTTTCGTGAGAATCAGCCTTAATGAATCCAACCAAACTATTAAAAAGCGAATTTTTCTGAATCTCGTCAGCTATGCGCCCGGCATTTTCACCTGTTCCGATTATCAGCGTGTTGATGGTCCATTTTTTTCTTTTAAAATGGTTACGAATACTGGCACTTTGAACTGCTCTGACGACAAATGTAATAGTAAACATCAGCACAAAGAGTACCAAAAGAGAATAGTAATAATTCTGATAGCTCACTACGGCATCATCAAGGAGCAAAACAAAGAAAATTATGACAGAAATGATAGCTGAAGAAAAAAATGTAGTAAAGAATTCTGTTATTTTGCTTTCTTTGATAGGATTAACATAATATCCTGATAAATAGTGAATTGCAACACAAAGGATCGGAAATAGAAACAGATTGGAATAATAATTGAAATTAGGTACAAAAACAGAAATGCTCGAAAACAATTGACCGTCGTTGACAACCCTTCTGAAAATCATAAAAAGGACCCATACAACCAGGGCGGCTATTATATCGAAAAAAACATATTTTGAAATGAGTAGTTTTTTATTCATGCTGTTGTTATTCACGAATTATTTGAATCTCATTTTTCACTCCCAGTTTGATAATGGAGCTTGCTTTAGCGGGTTGATCTTCATCGCGCCGATAATTTACTACGTAATCTACCTGACTGATAATTTCTTTTGAAATATCTACAAACAAAGCCGGTGATTTCTCACCGCTGATGTTGGCCGAAGTAGAAACCACCGGTTTGCGGAACATTTCACACAGTTTTTTCGAAAAAGCTTCTTCAGTCACACGGATGCCTATCGTATTATCATCGTTGATCAGATTTGATGCCAGATTTCGTGCTCCCGGGTAAATGATGGTGAGCGGTTTGGTTGTCAATTCTATCAATTCCCAGGCCATATCAGGAATTTCTGAAACGTATGCCTGCAACTTGGCCGGCGAATCAATGAGCACAAGCATCGATTTGGTTTCGGCCCGCCGCTTGATATCGTACACTTTTTTTACAGCCGTTTCGTTGGTTGCATCGCATCCCAGCCCCCAGATAGTATCGGTAGGATACAATATCACACCACCCTGCCGAAGAACCTCCACAGCTTTTTTCACTTCATCCATCATATCGTTTGCCATATTATTTTTTAAAACGTAAAAAAACAATTTTTATTTCAACATTTCTGAATAAAAGCAAAGACGCTTTTTGTGTTTCAGAATAAAAAAAGTTCACCTACTTTTGCTCAATTCAGGAATAGTAATTAGATTTGTAGTCATCAAAGATACGATTATGATTCAACAGCCCAAAGAAAAAAGCAGATTATTCCCCGAAGAATGCCTGATAAGAGAAATTGCAGGAAGACCCCGACTCTCCATCGGTATTCCGAAAGAAAATCCGGCCATAGAAACCCGCCTGGCACTCACCCCCGAAGGAGTGAGCATAATAACCGAAGACGGTCACAGTGTGTACGTACAGCGGGGAGCCGGTGCGCCCATGTCATACACCGACTTACAGTACAGTGAAGCAGGTGCATTTCTGGTTGACGATGTATCCGAAGTTTTCGGTGCCGATATAGTGTTGAAAATCACACCTCCAGAAATAGAGGAACTGAATCTCATGCAAAACCGCTCTACGGTCTTTTCGATGCTTCAGTTGAGCAATCTCTCCAAAGAAGCTATTGAATTGATCATGCTTAAAAAGATGAACGCTTTTGCCTACGAGCTCATAAAAGATGAACAGAAAGCATTTCCGGTGGTCAATTCCATTGCCGAAATTGAAGGTAACACTGCCATAGCTGTGATTTCAGATCTGATGAGCAGCGAGCGGGGCGGCAAAGGCATTTTGCTGGGCGGGGTAGCCGGAATAACTCCACCCGAAATTGTAATTCTCGGAGCAAGTATTACCGGATCTGTAGCAGCCCGGGCAGCTATCGGGCTTGGCGCTATGGTTAAGGTTTTTGATCATGACATTAATAAACTCCGCAAAATACAGCATTATCTTGGCCGTCAGGTATTTACGTCTGTTATACATCCCAATGTACTCTTCAAAGCCCTGGCTTCGGCAGATGCCGTGATCGGAAATTTAAGATACATCTACGGCTCGGAGCGGTTTATGGTTTCCGAAGAATTGGTAAAAACGATGAAAAAAGGATCCGTAATCGTTGACCTCAGTGTCGATCAGGGAGGATGCTTTGAAACTTCTGAATGTCGCACCATATCAAATCCTGTTTTTGAAAAACATGGCATTATCCACTATTGTGTTCCCAATATTTCGGCACGAGTAGGCCGCACCTCCTCCATGGCACTGAGCAATATCTTCACTTCCATACTGCTTAAAATAGGAAATTCAGGCAGTGTAAAACAATCGGTAGCTGACAGTTCGGGCTTCAGACACGGTGCTTATGTATTCAACGGGGTGATGGTGAACCGTCTGATTGGCGATTATTTCAACATTCCATCCAATGACATCGGACTACTTCTGGCCGGATACTGATATTGTTTCCTGATTGTTTTTTTTGTCATTTTTTTTAAAGAATTTCAGACACTTCTCAAGATAACCACCTATGTCAAAACAATACTTAAAGGAGCTGGCCGCTGATGAGGAATTAATCCAGAAGGAATTCGAAGGGTTATTGCAGGACTATCTGAATTCAAATCACCGGAAAAAGGTCGATCTGATCACCAAAGCTTTCAATTTTGCACATGCTGCCCACAAAGGTGTCAAGCGCCGTTCGGGAGAGCCTTATATACTTCATCCGCTGGCAGTGGCACGCATTGTACTGAACGAAATCGGGCTCGGCTCCACCTCCATTTGTTCTGCGCTGCTCCACGATGTGGTAGAAGATACCGATTATACGGTTGAAGATATTGAGAATATTTTCGGCTTCAAAATTGCGCAAATTGTAGATGGTCTGACAAAAATCTCGGGCGGTGTTTTTGGCGAAAAGGCATCCGAACAAGCTGAAAACTTCAGAAAACTGCTGCTCACCATGTCCGACGACATTCGTGTGATACTGATAAAAATAGCCGACCGGCTCCACAATATGCGTACGCTGGGCTCAATGCCCCCTGCCAAACAGTACAAAATAGCCGGCGAAACAGAATACATTTACGCTCCGCTTGCCCATCGACTGGGATTATTCCGGATTAAAACCGAACTTGAAAACCTGAGTTTCAAATACGACCATCCCGAAACATACCATGAAATAGAGCAAAAGCTCGAAGGCGAAAAGAAATCACTGAATAAGTTTTACAACGAATTTTCAGAACCTATCAACGAGAAGCTGAAAAGTCAGGGATATGAATTCGAGCTGAAAGAAAGGATCAAATCTGTCTATTCCATTTGGAATAAAATGTCAACCCGCAATATCCCGTTTGAAGAAGTATATGATATCCTGGCATTGCGTATTATATTCGAATCACGCGAAGGAATGGATGAAAAAGTTCAGTGCTGGATGATTTATTCTGCCATTACGGCCATTTACAAACCACATCCCGAACGTATCCGCGACTGGGTAAGCACACCAAAGGCCAACGGATATGAGGCACTCCACGTTACGGTGATGACACCTGGAGGCCGGTGGGTGGAAATTCAGATCCGCAGCCGACGGATGCATGAGATTGCTGAGCGCGGACTGGCTGCCCACTGGAAATACAAAAGCGGCCAGAGCGACGAGTCAGAACTGGATAAATGGCTGAAAACAATCAAAGAACTGCTTGAAAATCCGGAGCCGAATGCCATTGATTTTATCGACACCTTCAAATTAAATCTTTTTGCATCCGAAATATTTGTCTTTACGCCGAAAGGCGACATCAAAACCATTGCAAAAAATGCAACAGCACTTGATTTCGCTTTCATGCTTCACTCCGACATCGGTTATCAGAGCATTGCAGCCAAAGTGAATCACAAGCTGGTGCCGCTGAACACCAAACTCAACAGTGGCGATCAGGTGGAAATTCTCACATCCAAGAAGCAAACGCCTCAGCAGGAATGGCTCACATACGTAACAACTGCACATGCCAGGTCGAAACTGCAAAATTATTTCAAAAAAGAGGAAAAAAATCTGATGAGCGATGGGCAGCAAAAGGTAGAAAACGTCATGACCGAATCAAACATTGCTCAAAGTAATGAAAACATGCAGGTTATACTTAATTTCTACAACCTTTCGCAGCGAAGTGATTTGTACTTGCAGGTAGGGCAGGGCTCGATCAACGCCGAAGACATACCTGTGATACTGAAACCCAAATCGCAAAGCGTATTTTCGAAAATTCTGAAACCATTCGTATCTTCATCGGGAGAAAAGAAAGAAAAAAACGAGAAAAAGGAAAAATCGGAAGAAAAGACTGAAATCGCTGAAAAGAAAATTGATTTCAAGAAAACTTACAAACTCAACGAGCTGAACGCCGGCAAATCATACGAATTAGCCAACTGCTGCCGTCCGATTCCGGGCGACGATGTGCTCGGCTACGTTACAGACCAGGGAATGATACAGGTACACAAGCGGCAATGCAGCCTGGCTGCTGTGATAAAAAGTAATTTCGGAAACCGGATTGTGAATGTGGAATGGGGCGCACATAAAGCCCAGACTTATGTTGAACTACTGGAAGTAAGAGGAATCGACAAAGTGGGAATCCTGATAGAAATGCTGAAAGTAATTTCTGAAGGTTACAGTGTAAACATTAAAAAAATCACCATCGAAAGCGACAACGGATTGTTTGTGGGTTATTTCGAAGTGCTCGTACACGACACAGAAGACCTCAATAATTTGATTTCCAATCTGTTGCTGATTTCTGAAATCAACTCGGTACACCGGGTACAATACAACTAAACGTTGATTTTATGCTGCATGTCAGGTATATTCATACCACACAGACATATAAAAAGCGACTTCAATTATCGTTCAGTCGCTTTTTTCATAGAAACCTTCCATACAAACCGGAAATCAAGAATCGATTGCAATTTGTTGTATTTCAGTTATTTATGAATAGAATCAAATAATAAGATGGACGGAATTCACTTCTGAGCTTTATGGATGAATCATGGCTTGTTCCATTTCTTTGAAAGTTTTCATTTGCAGTGCTTTATCTTTTTCAGTTACTCCATCCCGACCTCTCAGACGCGTAAAAACATGCAATTTAGAGTCAACCATTTCAACCTCCACAGGAGTTCCGTCGGCATGTTTCATGCCTTTGTAAATCAGCACTGCACTCACCGGATCGGCGGAGCCGTCTGAGGTGCTTTTGTACGTTTTCAATTTTGTATTTTGGGGTAACCTGATTCCGGATTGAAGTTCCTTTCTTGTCAGGTCAATCAATTTCATAAGCTGTTTCAGTGTTTCGTAAGGTCTGTAAACATACCATTTCCCCTGTTCGCCATCAGTGAGTTCAACACTTGTATATCCCAATACAGGCCCGAGTGCGTTGACCATCGTCAGTGTCTTGTTGGAAGAAATTACAATCGGATCTATCAGGAAAATCTTTTTCGGCTTTGTAAGATTTTCAAAGAATCCATCTTGTATCAAATTGATAATGAGAGGACAGCCTGTAGATGAACCTGCAAGATAAATATTTTTATAACCAAGGCGGCTCAACTTCTTATATTCATCCCTGATAGATGCCTGCCAGTCTTTCCAGGTTGATTTTCTGAATTCCTCATACGATCTGCCATGCCCGCCAAGCAGCACCTGCGATACATAGAATGTGCCGGTACTGTCGGCATAATCGCGCAGCTCATCCCATTCAAAAGTGGTTGCTGTATATCCGTGAGCAGCTATTATTACAGGTATGTCTTTTTGCAGTGCTGATGGAGTCGGATATCGTGCCGAGATCAAAAACCTTTCGGGCTGAACCAGCGAAATATCAAAAATCTGATCGCCATCCAGCATGGTATTATTGTCGATTTCAGGCATTTTATTGCATGATACGAAGATAAAAAGCAAAAAAAGCAGGTAAATTCGATCAGTTTTCATAATCCCGTGGTTTATTTAATTCGGTAATACAATTTAAATTGATAAAAAAGGGGGAACAACGTTCCGGGTCCTTGCTCTCCATTGCTTGTAATGAAATTATAACCCAGAGAAGCCGAAAGTGACAACGGGAAAGCAAACCGATAGATCAGACCGGCATCCAGCTGAACCAAAGGAGAACTGTTTGCCAGATCATCAAACTCAGGATCATCATAATGAGCCATAAAATAACCGGCATTAAAACCTGTAAAAATCTGTAAGGGCTTCCTGCTGAAAAAACGCCAGTCGGCGCCCAGTGTAAAACTCTCCTGATTGATGGCATTTGATCTGAATGCGCTTCCCAAACGACTTGTAATCAAAGCTGTTTTCAAATGAATTCTCTTTCCGAACAAAAAATCGGAAGTGAAATCAACTCCGAGCCCATTCTCCCAGTATAATTTCTGAGTCTTTTGAGCCGTTATCCCTGCATTCAGCTCATACAAACCGGCGGACTGCGCCCCGGAGTACCCGAAGGAAAGAATAAAAGCAATAATAACCGAAAGTTTCTTCATATTTCCAGGAATGTTTTTTGGCAAATATAATACAATATTCAAAAATTGAGTAAAAAAACGATTTGCAAAAGCAAAAAAAAGAGTGACCATTTACCTCGCAAATCATCGAAACTATCTGACTGAATGATAATTGCATTCCAGGAAAATATTTTACAAAAAAAATCGGACATTAAAAAACAGCTTAAAATCCCGGGATATAAATCAAATCAATAAGCTATATCCAATTTTTCTTTAAACAGTATTGAACTAAAACTACATTCTGATGTTTGAACAATTAGTATCAAAAAAAAAGAAAGAAATGAAAAAATTATTATGTAAGACAGACAGCAAATGCTGTACAAACCTGACAGACTGGGGACTTTTACTGCTAAGACTGATTGTTGGATTTTTCATGCTTACACATGGATGGGCAAAACTTTCAAATTTTGCTGAAATGAGTCAGCAGTTTCCGCCGATGCTTGGCATGAGTTCACAATTGGGGCTTTCACTCATCATTTTTGCTGAGTTTTTCTGCTCCATTGCTTTGATTCTGGGACTATTCACCCGGCTGGCTACTATTCCGCTGATCATCGGTATGGGTGTGGCTGCTTTCGTAGCTCATGGTGCCGATCCGTTTTCGGTAAAAGAAATGTCGCTGCTCTACCTCGGAATCTACGTAACACTACTGCTGACCGGTTCCGGAAAAATAGCATTGGACACGTTGATTTACAACAAGTTTTGCCCTTATGCAAAAAAGAAATCCGATGTTCAATAAAGCAGATACCAAAATCACTTTCGATGAGGATACGATGAAAATTGTATCCTTTTTTTTGTTAAAATTCACTTGTATAATTGCCCGAAAAGTTGTAACTTTAACCAATTTTTCGAAGCAAATTAATTCTCCGGAAAAAACCTGTTTTTCATACATATCATTCTTAGCAACTCACTGATATACAAACTATTAAGAAAATCAGAAATCGAGTGAGTTCATAGGTATAAATTAATAAAAAAAATGACAGATCAAGAAGACAAAATTATTAAAGTGAACATTGATGACGAGATGAAATCGTCATACATCGATTATTCCATGTCTGTAATTGTTTCGCGCGCCCTGCCGGATGTTCGCGACGGGTTAAAACCCGTTCACCGCAGGGTACTGTTCGGGATGAACGAATTAGGCAACAATTCCGACAAACCTTATAAAAAATCGGCCAGAATAGTGGGTGAAGTGATGGGTAAATTTCATCCACACGGCGACTCGTCCATATACGGCACATTAGTGCGTCTGGCTCAACCCTGGGCTATGCGCTACACAATGGTGGATGGTCAGGGAAACTTCGGATCGGTAGATGGCGACGGAGCTGCTGCCATGCGATACACCGAAGCAAGACTTCAAAAAATTGCCGAAGAAATGCTTGAAGACATCAACAAGGATACTGTGGATTTTCAGGGAAACTTCGACAACACGCTTAAAGAACCAAAAGTACTGCCATCAAGAATTCCAAATCTTATCGTCAACGGATCGTCCGGTATAGCAGTTGGTATGGCCACAAATATGCCCACCCACAACCTTTCAGAAACAGTGGATGCATGTATTGACTACATCGAAAACAACGAAATAGAAATTTCTGATTTAATAAAATTCATTAAAGCGCCCGATTTTCCCACTGGTGGAATTATCTACGGCTATGCAGGTGTAAAAGAAGCATTCGAAACCGGACACGGAAGAGTGGTAATCCGCGCTCGTGCCGAAATTGAAACCGAAAACGGTCACGAACGACTCATTATTACAGAAATTCCTTATATGGTCAATAAATCTGAATTGATCAAAGCGATTGCCAACATGGTATCCGAAAAAAGAATTGAAGGAATTTCAAATATTACCGATGAAACAAACCGCGAAGGAATGCGCATAGTGATTGACATCAAACGTGATGCAAATCCGGGAGTAGTACTGAACAAACTTTACAAGTACTCGGCACTTCAATCATCCTTCAGCGTGAATAATATAGCACTTGTCAACAGCCGGCCGAAACAGCTGAATATCAAGGACCTGATCAAATATTTCGTCGAACACAGGCATGAAGTTGTAACGAGACGTACACAATACGAACTGAATGAAGCAGAAAAACGAGCTCACCTGCTACAGGGTTTTATGATTATTCTGGACAACCTGGATGAAGCCATTCGGATCATACGCGACTCACAAACACCCGATGAAGCCCGTACACGCCTGATGGAACGCTTTGAACTTTCGGATGTCCAGTCGCGCGCCATTGTGGAAATGCGCCTTCGCCAGCTCACAGGCATGGAGCAGGACAAACTGCGGGCAGAGTATGAAGATTTGATGAAACAAATCGAACATCTGAAAGAAATTCTTGAAAAAAAGGAACTCCGAATGGAAATTATCAAAGAAGAGCTGCTTGAAATAAAAGAAAAATACGGCGACAAAAGAAGGACAGAAATAGTCTATTCATCCGAAGAATTCAATCCGGAAGATTTCTATTCCGACGACGAAATGGTCATCACAATTTCTCACCTGGGTTACATCAAACGTACTGCGCTCAGCGAATTCCGTTCACAAGGCCGTGGAGGAGTAGGCTCAAAAGGCAGCGACTTCCGCGACGAAGACTTCATCGAACATATCTATCCGGCCACCATGCACAACACCATGCTCTTTTTTACCCAAAAAGGTCAGTGCTATTGGCTCAAAGTGTATGAAATACCCGAAGGAACGAAAAATTCCAAAGGACGCGCCATTCAAAACCTGCTCAACATCACTTCCGACGACAAAGTGAATGCCTACATCCGCGTAAAAGGACTGGATGACAAGGAATACATCAATTCACACTACGTAATTTTTGGCACGAAAAATGGTATCATCAAGAAAACACTGCTCGAAGCCTACTCACGTCCGCGTCAGAATGGAGTAAGAGCAATCACCATCAACGAGAACGACGAAGTGATAGAAGTACGGCTCACTGATGGAAAATCGGAAATCATCATGGCCAACCGCAACGGACGAGCCATCCGGTTCAACGAATCAAAAGTGCGCGCCATGGGACGCACCGCCGCCGGAGTAAAAGGAATGACCCTGGACGACGATGGCCAGGATCAAATAATTGGCATGATTTGTGGACATACTGAAGATGATGTTAATATTCTGGTCGTATCCGAACAGGGATACGGAAAACGCTCATCACTGGAAGATTACCGGGTGACAAACCGCGGCGGCAAGGGAGTGAAAACAATCAACATCACCGAAAAAACCGGAAAACTGGTTTCGATAAAAGGAGTGACCGACGATAATGACCTGATGATCATCAACAAGTCGGGAATTACGATTCGGATCAGCATTGCAAACCTCCGCGTAATGGGACGAGCCACACAGGGTGTAAGAATCATCAATCTGGAAAAACGCAACGACAAGATTGCCTCCGTATGCAAAGTGAGCAAAGAGGAAGAAGTGGTGATACCCGAAGAAACAACTGACGAAACACCGCTCACTGATACAGAAACTCAAAGCGAGACAGAAAGCGAAGAAAAAAACCAAAATTAAAAACAAACAATAGATTAAACTATCGAAAATCATTTAACTAATAAAAACTAACTTACAAAAATGAAAAAACTATTTTTATCCATCAGTTTTATGGTTGGCTTATCAGCTGCATTATTTGCCCAGAAAGCGAATGTATCACAGGCTGCAAGTCTCACCCTTCAGGAAAAACCTGACTTCAAAGCTGCCCGCGAGGCTATTAAACCTGCATTTAATGACGAAAAAACCAAAAACGATCCGAAAACGTATTTCACAGCCGGAATGATTGGTTACACCGAAAACGACTCTTACAGCAAACTTATGATGTTAGGCAAAGAAGTGGACCAGGTAAAAAAAGGAAAAGCAATCATGGAAGCTTATGATTATTTTCTGAAAGCTTACAAACTGGACCAAATGCCCAACGATAAAGGAAAAGTTAAACCTAAATTTGATAAAAAAATCAAGGAAAACATCAAAGAATTTTACACTGCTCAATACAACCTGGTAGGCTACGGAGCTCATTTATTCGACAAGAAAGATTACAAGGGCGCTTTCGATGCATTCAGCACTTTCCTTGAAATTCCCAAACTACCGATGATGAACAAGGAACTCTCAGTGACAGATTCCACCTATCGGATGATTAAATATTTCTCGGCACTGGCAGCTACCAACATGCAGAATCATGACAAAGCTATCGAAATGTACAAAGACCTGGCTGACGACAATTACGAAACCAAAAACGTATATCAGCTGCTGGCAGACGAATACCGCACAATAAAAGATACGGTGAATTATCTTGCCACCCTCGAACAGGGCTTCAAACTTTTCAACGACGACCCGTGGTTCCTGCAGAACATTATCAACCATTACATTTACTCCGACAAGATTGAAGAAGCATCCAAATACCTCGATGCAGCTATTGCTCAGGCTCCTACTGTAGCCGAATATTATTATGTAAAAGGTAACGTGGACGAAAGACTCGGCAACAACGACGGTGCCCGCAAAGCATTTGAAAAAGCACTGGAACTTCAGCCAAAAATGGCAAGTGCCTATGCCGGAATCGGACGTATTATTTTCAATCAGGCTGTAGAACTCCTGAGAGCTGCCGATTCCATCAGAGACAACAAACTGTACAATGCCGAAGTTCAGAAGGCAAATGATATCTTCAAGCAATCATTACCTTACATGGAAAAAGCGGTAGAACTGGATCCAAAAGATACAGATTTCAAACAAGCGCTTAAAATGCTTTACTATCGCCTGGGCGACAATGCAAACTACGAGAAAATCTCTAAAGAACTGGGCGAATAAGCCATTGCTGATAAAATAAATAAAATGCGATAACATGTTATCGCATTTTATTTTTTAAAAGCCGAAAATAGTAAAATTTATAAAAAAGCGCTGTAAGTACTAATTCCTACAGCGCTTTATGTTTTTGAAATGATTATATTTGCAATTTAAAATACGAAATATGACATTACGAAAAGAACTTTCCCGACGAATACTGATACTCGACGGTGCAATGGGAACAATGATACAGCGTCACAAACTGAATGAAAAGGCATATCGTGGCGAACGTTTTGCAGACGTTGAAATTTTGCAAAAAGGAAATAACGACCTGCTGGTTCTGACTCAACCCGAAATAATCTATGATATTCATTGTCAATATCTTGAAGCTGGTTCAGATATCGTGGAGACCAATACTTTCAATGCGCAACGAATTTCTATGGACGACTATGGGATGAGTGCTTTTGTGCGTGAAATCAACCTCGAAGCAGCCCGACTGGCTCGAAAAGCTGCAGATGAGTTTACTGCTAAAACTCCTGAAAAACCTCGTTTTGTAGCCGGAGCCGTTGGCCCGACCAATAAAACCGCTTCCATGTCGCCTGATGTGAATAACCCGGCTTACCGTGCTGTGAATTTTGATGATTTGGTGGTGGCGTACACAGAGCAAATGGTGGCTCTGATTGAGGGTGGAGTAGATGCTTTGCTTATCGAAACCATTTTTGATACGCTGAATGCAAAAGCAGCACTGTTTGCTGCCGGAGAAGCGATGCACGAAGCCGGCAGGAGGGTAGAACTGATGCTTTCGGTTACCGTGACCGACAAAAGCGGCAGAACACTTTCCGGTCAGACGATTGGCGCTTTCCTGACTTCCGTATCGCATGCTGATTTGCTTTCCATTGGATTAAACTGCTCGTTTGGTGCCAGAGATTTGAAACCTTATTTACAGGAAATATCAAAACGGGTACCTGTATTTGTCAGTGCATATCCCAATGCGGGTTTGCCCAATCAGTTTGGTGAATACGACGAAACGGCAGAAATAATGGCCGCTCAGGTGAAAGAATATTTTGATGAAAGACTGGTCAATATCATCGGAGGATGCTGCGGAACCACACCTGCCCATATTGCTGCCTATCAGCGTTTAATCGAAAAAGCGGAAGTCAGAACACCGGCTGAAAAAGATACGAATTTGCATTTGAGTGGATTGGAGGAAGTAGTGGTTTTGTCGCCAACCGTGGATTTTTATAAACAGTCTGCAGTTGATAAGGTGCAAACCTCACAACAGGTTCATAATGATGAGGCTATTTCCGGAAATTCAGACCTCTCCCCTAACCCCTCTCCCGGGGAGAGGGGGATAAGACCCGAGTATTACACAACGGATGCTAATAATTGGAAATTGTTGCATTCTATTTCAAAAGATATGCGCAAAAATCCAACGGAGGCCGAGGATAAACTTTGGCAAATGTTGAGAAAGAAAAGTACCGGTTATAAAATTAAAAGACAGCAGGTTATTGATGGATATATTGCTGACTTTATTTGTATTGAAAAAAGAGTAATCATTGAAGTTGATGGAGAAATTCACTTAACACCAGAAAATATTGAAAAAGATAAAGAACGATCTCGGATTTTGAATGCACAAGGTTATGATGTCTTGCGTTTTACAAATAAATATGTAATTGACAATCAGATAAAAGTATTTGATGAAATTAAATCCTATTTAAGCAATAAATCAACACCTTCTCGTCGTTCTTTATCGTTCATTGAACCGCGCTTTCCCCTCTCCTCGGGAGAGGGGGCAGGGGGAGAGGTCGAACCTGCAAGTAATTTTGAAAATTTATATAGTAGGCAGAATGCGCATTCCCTGCTTTGGGAGCAGGGAGAGAGATCCCTCTTCCTCAACATCGGCGAACGTTGCAACGTAGCCGGTTCAAGGAAATTCCTCCGGTTGATAAACGAAAAGAAATACGAAGAAGCCCTTTCCATTGCCCGTAAGCAGGTGGAAGACGGTGCTCAGGTTATCGATATTAACATGGACGACGCTATGCTCGACAGCAAAACGGAAATGGTTACCTTCCTGAATTACCTGGCTTCCGAACCCGAAATTGCACGTGTACCTGTAATGATTGACAGTTCAAAATGGGAAGTGATTGAAGCCGGACTGAAGTGTTTGCAGGGGAAATGCATCGTCAATTCCATCAGTCTGAAAGAAGGCGAAGAAGAATTTTTGGAACATGCCCGACTGATAAAACGTTACGGCGCTGCGGTGGTGGTAATGGCGTTCGATGAAAAAGGGCAGGCTGCTGACATCGAAAGGCGGATTGAGATTTGTACAAGAGTTTACAAACTACTAACTGAAAAATTGAACTTCCCTCCTCAGGATATTATTTTCGACCCGAATGTGCTGGCGATAGCTACGGGAATTGAAGAACATAATAATTACGGAGTTGATTTTATTAATTCGACTAAATGGATAAAAGAAAATCTGCCGTTTGCCAAAGTGAGCGGCGGTGTAAGTAATTTATCCTTCTCTTTTCGTGGAAATGATCCGGTGCGCGAAGCTATTCATTCTGTTTTCTTATATCATGCTGTCAGAGCCGGAATGGATATGGGCATAGTGAACGCCGGGATGCTTCAGATTTATGAAGACATACCTGCCGAAATGCTCGAACATGTGGAGGATATTGTGCTCAACCGTCGTCCGGATGCTACGGAGCGGATGATTGAATTTGCTGAAAAAATAAAAAACGAAACAACCGGCGTAAAAGCAGAGCAGGTGGATGCGTGGCGTTCCGGGCCGTTGGAAAAACGATTGGAATACGCGCTGATAAAGGGAATCAGCGACTACATGGACGAAGATATTGCCGAAGCTTTGACCGTTTATCCATCTGCCATTTCGATTATCGAACAGCCCCTGATGAACGGAATGAATATTGTTGGTGAATTGTTTGGCGCCGGAAAAATGTTCCTTCCACAAGTGGTAAAAACTGCCCGCACGATGAAAAAAGCCGTTGCGATACTTCAGCCTGAAATCGAAAAAACAAAAGTTCCGGGACAAAGTTCTTCTGCCGGCAAGTTCCTGATTGCTACGGTGAAAGGTGACGTTCATGATATTGGAAAAAATATAGTAGCAGTGGTGCTCGGATGCAATAATTATGAAGTGATTGACCTGGGCGTGATGGCACCGACCGAGAAAATCATCCGGACTGCTATTGACGAAAAAGTGGACATTGTTGGTGTGAGTGGATTGATTACGCCTTCGTTGGAAGAAATGTGTAACGTGGCTTTAGAAATGGAGAAAGCCGGACTGCAAGTGCCACTTCTGATTGGAGGAGCTACTACTTCCAAACTCCATACGGCGGTGAAAATAGCTCCAAACTACAGCAGCCCGGTAGTTTACGTGAAAGACGCTTCGCTCAATACGGCTGTGGTGGCAAAGCTTATGAATCCATCAGCCAAAGCAGAATTTGTGGAGGAAATCAGGCGGGAATACGAAGGTTTGAGAATGAAGCAGGCTCCTAAACCTGATTTACTTTCATTGGAAGAGGCGAAAAGCAGAAGACCGAAGTTGTTTTAACATTTTTGTGATAAAAAAAAGAATGAATCTGAGCAAGTTGAATATTTATGCTCAGATTTTTTTTTACAACAGGAATTGACATTTGTTTTCAAAAATTCAAATTTGAGATGCTTAATGTAAATATAGAAATCAATATGCCTTAAAATTGAATTTAAAGAACAAAATTGATGTCAATTTGTTTTATTCTGTAAGTGAACGATAACAATAAGATAATTAAAGAATGAATAAACTGCTAAGTACATGACAAAAATTTAAAAATATCTATATCTGATTGAAAACCAGCATTTAAAAGCACCAATGCAATAAAAGTGAGACCATATTTGAAGAAACT
>SAAL01000250.1 GCA_009929445.1 Bacteroidia bacterium | reverse complement strand
GACCCCCTTTGCTTGGAATTACCCCTGCAATGGTGATCCAGATGCACCACTGACAAAAATCGGCATTTCCTCAAATGGCGAGGTAAAGTACACAGCCTATCCATTGGATTGGTTAGAAAGTACGAAATATGTTGTTTTGCGCGTTAATTCATTTAAAGCCCAAAAGAATTTAGACTCATTTCCAGCTACTTGGCGGGCCTTATCGTATATAGTCTCCGATCCTGAGCGAATGGGAGCGAGTAAGTTGAGTTGGAACATGCGCATGGAAGAATTTTCAGCTGCTCGGATTCATGCGCTTTTTTGTCAGGCACATAGTAAATCAGGAAAAGGTTTGCTAGCCGCGATGTCATCGAAAGAAAATCTTGGGCTTTCGTCTTTTGAAAAGTTTCCAGAATGGCAAGAGGAACTGGAGTATTATCCTTACTTAAGCATAGATTCAGGGTTCACTAATGAAATAGTTGATCTATTTGGCATTTCGCATCGATGTTGGCATGGCTGTGGATATTTAGGTTGGCCAGGATTTCCATTGTGTCGATTCTTTCTGCTACGGAATAAGTTTACACCTGATATCAAGCTCTCCGTACTCGGCGGCAGGGAACGATACTTTTATACCGAAACTGCGTTAGGCTGAACGAGCCAAGACCTACTATTCGCTTCAAGCCGAGCCTCTACTGTACTGCTAATACTGAAGTTTCCTTGTCCTATCAAGTGGACAACAAAAAAAACCGCCATCCACAAGACTGCTAGGTCCTTGGGCTTCAGGACATCTTCGGTAATCCTGAACTTAAATGGATAGTGTCGAGACTAGCCGATTGAACGCCCGCAACCTGCACGCCTTTCTCGGCGCGGGAAAGGACTTCTCGACCTGAATCAAAAACCAGATCGAGCGGGCTATTAATCAATTCAGGAGATATCAATAATCTAGTAATATTATTTTACTTGAAAAAAATGTATGATAATAATATTAATTCATAATTAACCGGTTGTTATCAAGTTCAACTTCAAACTTTCGAGAGGTAATAGTGGCTAAATCACTGGTAGAATTGACTGTGGAAATTATACAGGGCCAGACAAGTAAAAAACAAATGACGACTGAAGAGATCGCAAATGCTCTGAAAGATACTTTCCAAGCTCTAAAATCTTTGCAAGATTCAGAAGTATCCAGTGGCATAGAGCCAGATACGCTGGAGACTAACAAGGTTATCGATCCTAAAAAATCGATCCAGAGAAACAAGGTTGTGTGTCTGGAATGCGGGCAAGAATTTAAAATGCTATCGGGGAGGCACTTGGCGTCTCACGGCCTCGATTCCAAAACCTACCGGAAAAAATATGGTTTTACTGCT
>SAAL01000249.1 GCA_009929445.1 Bacteroidia bacterium | reverse complement strand
CCTGATATTTCCTCATCTTCAAGCCAGTTGACCGGGGCGTGATTTGGAACGGTAAACGGAATTTTTATCTCCTTATTTGTGGGATTCCACCCCGGAAGGTTGCCCGCATGTTCCGCAACCAGGTGATTCGTGGCGTTTCCTATTGTCAGAGTTCCGGAGTAGCTGCGATTGGGCGAGGCATCCTGTTTTGGGATTCCAAAAGCCAACATATAGGATTTGTCTCCAGATAAGGTGAAATTACTTTGATTTTGTTGAGATAAGGAGCTGAACAGAAGACGCTTTTCATGAGGCGGCGACAGTATCCTCTGAAGACGCCATTTCTGATGAGCCCGATTCTGTATTTTCCGATATTCCTGTGCAGACTCTCCCGCAAAAGAAAACTGTTTTCGTGTTTTGAGCTCTTCACCTTGAGGCCTAACATCTACTGCAAAATAAGCACTTTCACCATTTTTGTAGTTCACAATCATGAGCGAGGGGACTTTCCAGGTTGCAAAAGACTCTCCCTTCATGTCTTTAAATAATAAATTAATTTCACCTCTATCTAATTCATAACCAAAAGTGTCGTTTTCAACGATTTCAAGAAAAGGATTTACAGAATAAATTATAACAGAGCTTACTTCTTCGGGGTTGATGGTGTTTGAATAGATTGGGTTGATAAATAGTGGTAATATAAATATAAAGAATATTATCATAAATATTATTAGAATAAAAGCTATTACTATTTGTAATAAAAATAAATATATTAATTTAATTAACATTTTTAACTTTACTTTTTGATAATCCACATCTTTTTAGAACATATTCAGTAAAATGTCGGCAATTTCTAGTTAAAACACAATAACGAGTTCCCTCATTAGACCAACCGCTTGCGGCCAATCTAATACATGCCCGAACATCACTGCATTCTGCACAAATACAGCGCGTACCTTTGCCTTTTCCTTCCTGAAGAACAGATTCGTTAGAACTGCAAACACCCTCCCAAGTACTGATACCCGTTTTCCCAGAATAATTTTTTGGTGCAGGATCATTTCCAACTCTCGCTTCTCCAAGTGAATAGATTGAATTACCTTTGGGATAGAAACCATAAGCCGTCCCATCCTCAAACTGAATCCATTCATGTCCAAACGAAAATTCAGCTGCTGGTGTTTGACCAGGATGATATGCTCGAAACTCTCCAATATTTTGCGGTTCTAACAGGTACATACCTACAGGGGCTCGGTGAATTGTAATACCACAAATATGCCCCAACATGTCCCACCTATTCACCGGGTCGTTATTAACAAAGCCATAGAGGTTGAGGCCGCCGCGTTCTTCGATGGGGTCGCGGGAGAGCCATCTGCCCAGGGCGGG
>SAAL01000248.1 GCA_009929445.1 Bacteroidia bacterium | reverse complement strand
AAACCAAAGCCTGTAAATACAAAACCTCAGACAGCGTCTGGGACTGCTTCTCTTAAGCCAAAACCGAATGCTGGTGGATCAACAACCACGCCAAAGCCTACCACTAATAAGCCCAAGCCAACTTCTGGCAGTTCTAAGCCAAATACATCTTCAAAGCCAAACGCAGGGGTTGCTGCGCCCAAACCAAATAAACCAAAACCAAAGCCGAGTAATACTGTTAAGCCAAAACCTGAAACTAATAAGCCTGAAAATGGCACAGCGCCGAAGGAAAGCAACAAACCGCCCGACCTTAACGATTACCCAAAAGGTACAAGGCTATCTTGCAAAATTAAATACTCTATTGTTTTTCCTGACGGAAAAAGCGAAGGCGGAGAGGAAATTATTCAAGGCGATATCTCCATAATTATACCTCCATTGACACCCGCTAATATGCAATCCCCGTATATCGTTACTGGTTTGCGTGAGGCTAGAAAGCAAGTTTGGAGGAAATGGAGAAATAGAGTAAATAAGCTGGAAAAGCAATATTCTAAAAAATTGGACAGAGTATTTATTCAGAGCACTGAATATTGGACAGACAAAAATCCGGACGTTAAAAAAGTAACAGCGTATATACGCTACTACGTTGTCCCGACTGAAGGTGCTCATACCAATGTGGATTTGCCTCCTACAGGTTTTGGGATAGAACCTACTGAATTTATGTTAGATCAAGCATTTTAAGGAGAATAAAATGAAGCGCCTATTTTTCGTTATTGTTTTGTTGATACTACCATTTTCTTTTGTTTTAGCGGATGAGAACAAAGAAACAGATGATTTTAATGTTTGTGTTTTTGTTGATTCCGCAAATGATGAAGAAGTTAAGAAGTTTGTTCTGGAAAGCCCTGAACGTATAAATATGGCTTATGGGCCCTCAAATCTAACTTTTCTTCATGCAGCAGTGCTTGAAGGTCGTTACGATCTAATCAAATTTCTTTTAGACAATGGTGCAAATCCAAATCTTGTTGATGCAGCCAATGCAAGCCCGTTGACATCTGCCGCAGAAAATTGCAATTTTGAGGTTGTTCAGTTGCTACTAGCTTACAAAGCAGACCCTAATATTAGATCCAGTGGCGGCGCAGATTTGCCTGCTACTATAGTTATTTCTTCGTTACACTCTAGCAGCATGGATGATAATTTTGAAAATGCCAAAAAAGTGGTTGAGTTGCTGGCACCACAAACCGAATTTGAAGAAGATGATATAACTGTGCCGGAAAGCAGCATAAAAGAAGAAAAGGATTCTAACGTCAAAGCAAAAAAGACAGAATTACTTGATATCTTTAAAGCCAAAGCAATAAAGCATTGATGCTTATTGTTAATGGCACGA
>SAAL01000247.1 GCA_009929445.1 Bacteroidia bacterium | reverse complement strand
GGTACCAGGTAGCCGCTCAGCCAGAGCGGCAGCCGGGTTGCCAGGTCGGCCTGCCACACCGGCCGGGCCAGGAGCACCGCCAGGCTGCCGGCGAGCACCACCGCCCCGAGCAGGGCGCGGCCGCCAGGGACAACCAATCGCAGCACCAGCAGCACCAGCAGGCCCGCGCCGATGCAGTGGAGCACGTCCACGCCGAGAAATTCCTGCCACTGGAGCGCATTGACCCGCGCCCGCCAGTCGCCCAGCGTATAGGCGGGCAGGTGGAGCAGGTAGCCGACCAGCCAGATCAGGCCGATGCGGCCCAGCACCTTGGGCAGCCGCGGACGGACGGCACCCTCGGCTGCGTTGCCCAGCAGAAAGGTGAAGCCGGCGACCAGAAGAAAGGCGGGCGCCACCAGGCCGCTTGCGAAATGGACCACTGCAAACAGCACCCCCTGCCGCAGCGCCGGGTCGAGCAGGGCATTGACCGTGTGCACCCCGATCATGGCAACCACGGCCAGACCGCGCAGCAAATCCATGGCCAGTACCCGTTCCCGCCCCATCGCCCCTCCCCTGTGCGCATCACCTCCGGGCCGACCGCCACCCGGCCGGCGCCCGGGCCACTGTACCCGGTGGTTGCCGGCCGGCACGACAAAAAAGAGCCCCTTTTCCCTCCGGGGAGAGAAAAGAAGCTCTTGTCTACTGGGAGAGAAGACGCCCGTTCCAGCCTGCCGATCAGCGGGTGGGCGCCAGGTCGGGATCAGTCTGTGCCGGTTTCCCGGTCCGCGACGAGGATGGCCCGATCTCGTCCCTTACCGGCCGCCGCCACCACCGCCTGGACCGCCACCCGGTCCACCGCTCGGCCCGCCGCTCTTGCCGCCCGCGCCACCGCCTGCGCCACCGGCGCCACCGCCCGAACCACCGCTGCCGCCCGAACCACCGCTGCCGCCGGCAGCACCCTTGCCGCCCGCACCCGCGGCCGCGGCTGCGCCCGCACGGGACGGGCTGGCCATCTGCTGGTGCAGCCTTTCCATGTCCCGCCGGGTGTAGCCGTCGCGCAGCCCCTGGTTGACCCGGCCGGCCACCTGGGACGAGTCGATACCCAACCGCGCCATGGTGCGCACGGTCTGCATGGTCTGCACGGCCAGCTGATCCGCCTCGGCCCGGTTCAGAATCCGCTCCTGATCACGGACGCGCACCTGCAGCCGGGCCTGGATGGCCTCCACGTCGCCGACGCGCATGCCCGCGGCCAGGGAATCGGCCACGGCTTGGCGCGTGGCCATCACGGTGCGCCGGTCGGTGGTCATCCGCCGGGCCAGCCGGTCGGCCTCGGCCCAGCGGTCGCGCACCGTGGCCATGGCCCGGACCACCTGCTGCTCGCCGGCCCG
>SAAL01000246.1 GCA_009929445.1 Bacteroidia bacterium | reverse complement strand
CTCACCGGAATTATTGCAGGGATGCTGGCTCAGGGTTATTCACCCGTAGAAAGCTCAATTTCAGGTGTTTACCTGCATGGTTTGGCTGGTGACCTGGCACTCAGTTCACAATCGGAAGAAAGCCTGCTGCCTTCGGATTTGATTCAAAACCTGGGGAATGCCTTTACTACAATACGGAAATCGTGAGATTTATGAACACAACATACTACTTAATATACTGATTTTTAGTACTTTATATTTATTTATCGGATCATTCAACGACATACAGGTACAAATTCTGAAATTTTAGCCCTGCAAACGAATAAAACAGTTGAAAAAATCTTACATTTGTGGTGAGCAAGTATTTACATCCATTTTTTAAATCGAAAATATCTGTTTTGAGTAAAAAAAAGTTCTGACAAATGAAACGGTTACTATTTTTTATCGTAATTTTTCTGACGATATTACCCGTCAGATCACAGGAAATCACGCTGGCAGCATGTCAGGAACAGGCGCGAGCAAATTTTCCGCTTACCCGGCAGCAGGGACTCATTGATCAGGTGACAAAAAACACCATTGAAGCATTAATGGCACAGTATTTTCCGCAGTTCAGGCTCAACGGACAGGCTTCCTATCAGTCCGATGTTACAAAAATTGACTTGCAAATGCCGGATGGTTTCCCCAAAATCAACATTCCCACACCCGAAAAAGACCAGTATAAGGTCTATCTGGACGTATCGCAAACTATATTCGGAGGGGGATCACTCGGCGTACAGCAGCAATTTACCAAAGCCGAAGCGGAAGTGAACAAACAGCGCATCGAAGTGGAACTTTACAAACTTCGGGATAAAATTAATCAGGTATATTTCGGTATTCTGCTTGCCGATGAGCAACAGAAACAAACCGATATCCTGAAAAATGACCTGAATACAGCGCTTGAAAAAGTGAAAGTGATGGTAAAAAACGGAGTCAGCCTGGAGACCAACCAGTTTAATCTGGAAGCCGAATTGATTACGATTAATCAAAATATCAAAAACATCGAACTAGGACGCTCAGCCTTGCTGGAAATTCTGGGAAAATTGATTGGAAAGGACTTAGACAAAGAAACTCAACTGACAAAACCAGGCACCATCCGACTGAAATCTGATTTTGTCCGTCCTGAACTTACACTCATAGACTTACAAAAAAACACGCTGAGCCTGCAAAATCTTCAGCTTGCTGCTCAAAATGTGCCGGAAATATCACTTTTCCTGCAAGGCGGATGGGGAAAACCTGCCCTGAACCTTTTCAGTACTAAATTTGAGCCCTACTATCTCGGAGGTGTGAGGTTACAATGGAACATCTCAAGGCTTTATACCATCCTGCGCGAACGACGAATTATTGAAACCCGC
>SAAL01000245.1 GCA_009929445.1 Bacteroidia bacterium | reverse complement strand
CGAGGCCCGGGTGCTGATGATGTCCACCAACAACATCCTCTCACCGGCGAACGGCGGCCCGATCATCATCCCCAGCCAGGACATCGTGCTCGGTCTCTATTACATGACCCGCGAACGCTACGGCGCCAAGGGTGGGGGCACAAGGTTTGGTTCCATCGCTGAGGCCCGGACGGCCTATGACCACGGCTCGGCACACCTGCAGGCCAAAGTCATGCTGGAAACAACAAAAGATATTTATCGAGTCAATATATTATCTTTGGGGTCTAATCGAGATGAGGTGTTGAAAGCTATTCAAGATTCCACGTCTTCAGATATTAATAATCTAGTAAATGTTATCGATCGTAAGCCAGATTTTTTCTTGAACCATAAAAATCAAGAAGAAGCTGAAAAGATAAAAGCTCTCTTGAAAAAGTACGGCGCAATAGTTGATATAACCGAAGTATATGATGTTATCCTTTTGGATAAAGGCAGCTTGAATAAAGAAGTGTTTGATATTATTTCAAATTCAACATCACTAACTCAGAGTGAAATCATTAATTTCGTTAGTGAGGGCAAGCCGTTCCAAGTAGGTATATCTAAAGATAAAGCTGAGTTTATAACTGGTGAGCTTAATAAGGTTGGTGTATCGACTGTATGCGAAAAATATTTTGACTTAGTATTAAGCGGTGTTGGTGATAAGAAAAATGCGCTTGTTTCTGAGATTCAAGATATTTTATCTGTTGATATTCACGAAGCAAGAAGGGTTGTCGAGAATTCTATTAAAACAATCCGGACCGGTCTCAGTTTTGAAGCAGCGAATAACTTAAAAATTTCTTTGCTAGCAGCTGGTGCTTTAGTCGAGGTGGAGATTGGAAAAACGGCTATTCTCACGAATGCTGGTAACGAGGAAAAAAAATTAATCAAGTTGATTCAGCAGTCTATAAATGTAGATGAGGCTAGAGCCAAAGACATCTGTGCTGTACCTCCGAATCAGCTTAAGAAAGGAATATCTCGATGGGAAGGAGAGCGAATTAAAAGCCAACTTGAAAAAGCCGGAGCATCAGTGCTTGTAATTCATGATGGAGTTACCTGTACTACCATAGGCCGTATCCTCGTCAGCGAGCTTCTGCCTGAGCAGGTGCCCCTGAGCTTGGTCAACAAGGAGCTGTCCAAGAAGGAATTGGCTTTCCTCATCGACTACACCTACCGGCACGCCGGCACCAAAGAAACGGTCATTCTTGCCGACCGGCTCAAGGACTTGGGCTACGAAAACGCCACCAGGGCTGGCATCTCTATCTGCATCAACGACATGAAGATTCCGGTGCGCAAGGAGGAGTTTGTCGAGGATTCGGAGCGCGAGGCGGCTGACGTTGACCAGCAGTATTCCGACGGT
>SAAL01000244.1 GCA_009929445.1 Bacteroidia bacterium | reverse complement strand
TTGAAACAAAAAGTAAGCAAAAAATTCAAGACTGCGCCCGCTTCACTCGAAAAATTGGCGTTCGATCGGCTAAATCGTCCAAACTCGCCTCAATTGTTTTTAAAATTAGAAACAGTTGAGCAGGCTCAAACAAGGACGATTTTTAACGCCGCTCTCTCTGATTTTTCGGTTCACCGGACGAGGTCGCTCGTTAGCAATCTTCTCAGCGAATACTATATTATAATCTGCGAAAGTTTAGTTACTTAAATAAATCTTTTGCTTTTTTCCAGAATGTGGAAGGGAAACTCACTTCGCTTCCACGATTATCTACTTCAAGGGTAACATTTGCGCCCATTAACAGCGGGAAATTATCGTCGATATGACCGGCGGAGAAATTGAAACAAACCGGGTAGCTGTAATCCTTTACTGCCCTGGCAATGATTTCATAAATAGTCGCATTCATATCCGGATCTTCTTCGGTATCTGAAAATTGCCCCACAATCAGGCCTGAAATTTGTGCCAGCGCACCGCTGATACGCAGATTCTGCATCATGCGGTCAATCTGATACGGTTTTTCGCCTACATCTTCGATGAAGAGTATGGAGCCCTTATACGGCAAATCAAACGGCGTAGAGCGCATTCCTAAAAACACCGAAAGATTTCCGCCGACAAGTTTTCCTTTTGCTTTTCCGAAACGGTTGTTCGGATTGGCTATTACTTTGTAGTTCGGGAAATTGCCTTTCAGTATGTTTTGGAGCAATACAAGTGGTTGCGAGTTGTTGGGAAGTTCGCTCAGTTGCTTTGCCATGCCTCCGTGGATGGACGAATAGCCTGTTTTCAGCAATGCCTCGTGCAAAATGGTGATATCGCTGAAACCAATAATCCATTTTGGACTTTCCAAAAATCGCGAAAAATTGATTTTATCGATGATCTGTGCCAAACCGTATCCACCGCGGCTGCAAAGTATGGCTTTCACGTTCGGATCGTCCAGCGCCTGCTGCAAATCGGTAAACCGCTCCTGCTCATTGCCGGCAAAACGGCCGTAAACCGTACGGGTAAACATCCCTTCGGTAGGACGGTATCCCCAGCTGACCAATTGTGACTTTGCACCATCAATGAGCGCAGGGTCGATATTTCCGGCAGGAGAAATGATGCGCACTTCATCGCCGGGTTTGAGAAAATCGGGGTATTTTGAGGCCATAGGTGATTATTTTATTTACGATTTACGATTTACGATTTTGCGATTGCAATTTACTATGAATTGATCTTGACTTTTCTTAAAACAATAGAAAACATAGAATGATTTATACTTATTCTCTTATTTTTCGGAAACATAGAAAAAATATCTTCGATATTTTTAAACTATTGTTATCGAAATCATTTAAAACAGCACGAAAA
>SAAL01000034.1 GCA_009929445.1 Bacteroidia bacterium | reverse complement strand
TTCTGACAGTTTTTAAGGGTGAAACTTATTTTGTTTGTGATATTACAAATTTAAGTATTTTGCCCTTAACTGTCAGATTAAATCGAAACTAATTCAACTCATACATACCGATGACCAGCAATCGTCCGGTTATATATCCTACTAACATTTGTGTGTCTTTCTTCATTTCAGGCATCCATATGATGATTTAATGCTGATCTATTTTCCCGTGAGTATGAAGTTTTTGCAGGCGGTTAATTTTTACATCGTCAGGTAATCCGCTTCTGTTTTTCGCATTGCTTTATTGTTTTTTCAAGCCGCGATTGCCTGGTTATTTTCTGCACAGCACTGTTTATCCACCGCACCACCGCTTTTCTGTACGAAGGAGTTTGTTTCATAAAAAACTCCCACGCTTTTTCATTTTTCCTGAACAGTTTTTCATCCTGATAATCAAAAGATTCCGCTTCATTTTCGTAAGAGTAAATCCCTGATTTACTTTCCTTTCGAAAACTGAATGCTTTCATTCCGGCCGGTTTCATGAGTCCTGCTCGGGTGAGTTCCTCTACTTTTTTTATGTTGATTTCACTCCAATTGCTGGTATTTTTGCGGGGTGTAAAACGAATGGAGTAACTTTCCTCATCCATGGATTTCCGGATTCCATCAATCCAGCCGAAACAGAGCGCCTGGTCAACCGATTGTGACCAGTTCATCGATGGTTTTCCGCTTTTCACCTTGTAAAAACCAACGATAAGTTCTGTTTCTTTTTCGTGGTTAATTTCAAGCCATTTTCTGAAATCATCCTGAGTTTTGAAAAAAGTTACGGATTCTTTGGATATCGATTTTTCTGACTTGTTCTCACTCATTTCACTGATAGTATTTGTATTGTTTCCGCGCAGGTTAATCCTTGTTTTTATGCCTGTCTTTTTTATAATTTTTCAGCATTTTACCGAAATCCTTGTCCTTCTTTCGTCTTTCAGCTACCGTGGATTCGAAGTATGCTCTCTCCTTTTCCATCTTCAGGTAATTGTCATAAGATGCTTCGTCGATTTCTCCCTTTCCCACGGCTTCCACCACAGAGCAGCCTTTCTCATACGTGTGAGTACAATCTTTAAACTTACAACGCTGAGCGTATCGGGCAATCAAATCAAAAGTGATTTCGATTCCGCCGGCCGAATCGGTAATGCCGACTTCCCTCATTCCCGGATTGTCAATTAAAATTCCGCCGTTCTCAAGGATTATCAATTCCCGGTGACTGGTAACGTGCCTGCCTTTGTTCGTGCTCTGGCTTATTGCGCCTGTCTGCATAAGCGGTTTGCCCGACAGATTATTCAGCAGGGTGGATTTACCTACGCCCGATGAACCAAGCAGGCAATACGTTTTGCCCTTTTCGATGATCGCCTCCAACTGGTCGTATCCATCGCGCGACTCGTTGCTGATGGCTATTACCGGAACATTTTTAATCCGTGCACGGATACTTTCCATTAATTCAGCCGTTCGGTGCCGGTCTGTTAAATCAATCTTGCTTAACACTATCACGGGGTTCACTCCGGATGTATGACAAACGGTGAGGTATCTTTCGAGCCTGTTGATATTGAAATCCCTGTCGGCTGCCTGCAGCAGCAACGCGTAATCGATATTCGTTGCTATAATTTGTATCTCTCCGAACCTGCCCACCGCCTGCCGTGAAATGACCGAGAACCGCGGCAGAATGCCGTGAATGATGGAAAAATCCGAATCATGCATGGTCAGTGCTACCCAATCACCCACTGCCGGAAAATCTTCTCGGCTTTTTGCCGAAAAGCGAAGGTTGCCGGTAATTTCGGCTTCCGATTCTCCATTCACGGTTTTTACAATGTATCTTTCCTTGTGTTCAGAAATTACCCTACCCATCTCAAAATCGTGAAAATCATTCTCCGACCTTAATTTTTCGAGTTTGTCATTGTATCCCAGGTCTTCTAATTTCATTGCCGTTTTCTTTGTTGGCGTGTCTTATTGGAATTCAGATTTCAGCACAGGCAAATTTTTATGCTTATATCGGACCTGCATTTTTTTCATTCGTTGCTGGAGCCGGTTGTTTATTGATGTCTGTTGTTTCAGATTCTGCATTCAACAGAACGTATTGTCTGAAATCAACCAGCATCCGTTCAAAGTCCGTTCCATAAATTTGCCGGAAAATAGTATCGTGATCGTTGCCCTTAGTCAGGTTTTTCATGTAAACCAGGAGTTTTTCCTTTCCGTACTTTTCAACCAGGTAATCTACAATGCATGCGAACTCAGAATACATAAACGAAATTCTGTTCTCCACGTCCAGTTTTATATTGTCTTCATTTTTGGTCTTAAATACGGTGGGCGGCATGAAATTTCTCGATTTCATCATCCGGTAAGTCTCCTCCCGGCCCGGATAAACAGAAGTACCCATTTGATCGGCACTATAAACAGCAATGCCTTCCATTAGCCATTTTGGATATCCGGCAGCATTTATCAGCCCGGAGTGTTGATGAAGCAATGAATGCGACAACTCATGGGTAATATAAATTTCCAGCGAGATTTTCCCATTTTGAGCCTCCTTCAATGCCCACGGAGAGGCAAATATCCGGCCATTGTAAAATGCGCAGAATCTTGCTCTGGAAAGCGAACGCCTTAAATAGCTGATGCTGTCGGAAAACAGTAATATTTCCGGCTTTCTCCGAAACGCCAATTCATGGAACTTTTCAACCCGGGGAATCAGCGTATCGATTTTTTGGTAATCGTCGAACGTAACTCCTTTTTGGAAATAAATGATTGAATGTGTCAGTTCATGTTTTTCAAAACCGATGATTACTGGTGAATACGCGAACAACTTGCCGAAAAGAAATAAATATACCATTATTCCGGTCAAGACCAGCACTGCGGTAACAGCTAATTTTTTCTTTCGTATCATACCTTTGAGGGAATTTTATTGGAGATGAAAATGAGCATTTCTTCCTGACATAACAATTTAAAGTGTAAATTCCACTGTATTTTTAAGTGTTTGAATTTCAACCTTTCAAAGGTAAATAATTAATTCATCACATCTGTAGAGGCAAACGTTCGTTTGATTCCTTTTTGATATTTCACAGCCGGATACCCGAATATGACAAAGAGTCCTTCGCGGCTGGTGTATTTTATCCCGTGCTTTTCCCTGAAGATTTTAGCTTTTCTGCCGCTTTGAATGAGCGGATGAATGGCACCCAGCATGCAGGTTCCCAATCCCAGAGATTCGGCGGCGTACATGGCTGTAGTGGCAGCTACTATCGGATCGGCCGGATCGGTATAGGGTGAACCGTAGAAATACATGGCTAAAGGGGCATCGTAGTTCACCAGGTTGATTCCGGCCTGCATGTTCCGGATATAAATATTGAAAAGAGGCTTTACGAAACCTTTGAACATTTCGTCGTTCGTTTTGCCCCAGAATGGCCGCATAAGCGCCAGAAACCAACCGGAAACAAACCATTTCATGTTGTCGAGAAATGCACAAAAATCAACTGCAAATCTCCTTGTTTTTTCTCTGCTGTCGAGTATTAGCACATTTACATCCGAAGGGGGTAGTCCCATCGGCGAAGTGACGGCAGCATCGAGAATTTTTTGGATGATTTCTCGCTCAATATCTTTATCCTGAAATTCTCTAATGCTTCTTCGTCGGGAGAACAAGGCATATAACTGCTCGTAGTTAGCAGCATCCTTTCGGAGCGGCAAGTCAAACAAATCGTCTTTGGATAATTCCCTGCCGGAAATTTCTATGGCTCCTGCCGGACATACAGCCATGCAATGTCCGCAGGCAATGCATCCGAATATCGGTGAACCGGAGATTTTTGCCTTTTTATTTTCGATGTAAAAATTGAAATCTTTACATACCGAAACACATTCACCACAACCCGTGCATTTTTCGGAGTCAATGCTGATTGTAGCATTTTCTTTTGTTCTTGTAGTCGGAATTGCCATTTTATTTTTTTAAAAAAAACCTGATATTAGCTGCCTCGTTGCTGAAGTGATTTATTCATACAACCAGACGCTTTTATTCAAATAATTAGTGTCGGTAAGTTGAGAGAGAATAAACGCTGCCACTCCTGAACGTGAAATCCTCAGATTTCCGGTTAGTTTTGTGAATTCGGAACCGTGTTTCAACGTGTCAGATTTTGCACCGTCGGATAATCCACCGGGGCGTATGATCGTCCATTCGAGTTTGCTGTTCATGATACGGTTTTCGTTGGCTGTGTGATCGGCCAAAGGTACACGCAGCATCAGGTCGGCAATAAAAAACCGAACTGGCTGAGGCATGAAATTCCGGCTTTTTCCGGCACCGATACTCGACATATAAATGAAGCGCTTCACGTTCAACTCTTCCATTATAGCGATAATATTGGCAATTCCTTCCATTATTTCGGTAGAGTGTTTCGTCATGTACGATCCGCCCAAAGTAGAGATGCAGGCATCCGACCCGCTAATTGCTGATTTAAGTTTTTCCTTGTTGTTGAGCTGACCTACAACTACTTTTAATTTAGGATGAACCGTGTTGATCGATTCTTTCGTGCGGGCATAGGCAACTACTTCATGTCCGGATGCTAATGCTTCCTCTATCAATAACCGGCCTGTTTTTCCACTGGCTCCAAATACTGTTATTTTCATGTTTTTTATTTTGTAAAATGTATAATTCAGGAAAGAAACGCTCTGAAACTTTTTGCAGGGAGCACTCTAAGAATGGTTTTCTCCCCTGGTTTTCAAATTAGATTTTCCGTTTCCACAAAATTACTTTTTTTTCTCCATGCTATAACTTTTCATCAGCAAATTTGTTTTAGTTTTAATTTTTCAATTAAAAGAATCAAGTATGGAAATAAAACCAAAAGACAAAATAGTCATTGTAGGAGGTGGCTTTGCCGGCATGCGACTGGTTAAAGAACTGAAAAACCAACCGGTAAGTGTCACCCTGATTGATAAACAAAACTATCACTCGTTTCAGCCACTATTTTATCAGGTAGCCAGCGCCCGACTCGAACCGGCAAGCATTTCATTTCCTTTCCGAAAAGTATTTCAGAATTACAGGAATTTTGAATTTCGGATGGCAGAAGTCAAAAGTGCCGATGTAAAAAATAACCTGTTGATGACCAGCAACGGTATTGTGCATTATGATCATTTAATAGTGAGCACAGGCTGCACTACCAATTTTTTCGGCAACGAAGAGATCCGTAAAAACTCACTCGCCATGAAAACCATGCAGGAAGCCATTGAAATCAGGAACCGGATTTTGCTTGATTTTGAAACATACCTCACTGCGAGTTTCGAAGAACAGGAGGAACTCATGAATATTGTTATCGTGGGAGCAGGAGCTACCGGAGTGGAACTGGCCGGAGCATTTGCGGAACTCAAAAACGATATTCTGCCCAAAGACTATCCGAATGTCGATTTTTCGGGACTCAAAATCATACTTCTTGAAGGGAGTCCATTTACGCTGGGTGTAATGAGCGACGAATCGAAAAAAATGTCGAGAAAATATCTCGAAGATTTAGGCGTAGAGATCAAAACGGGCGTGATACTCAATTCATACGATGGTAAAACAGCGAAATTAAATACCGGCGAAACCATTCCATGCCGCAATCTTATCTGGTCGGCGGGCGTTACGGGAAACATCATCGAAGGTATAGCCGGGAAAGAAAACATCGTCAGAAACCGCTATATAGTTGACAGATTTAACCTTGTGAAGGGCACAAAAAATGTGTATGCTGTAGGCGATGTAGCCTCCATGACAACTGAGTTGTATCCCAACGGGCATCCGCAGGTAGCCAATGTGGCCATCACCCAGGCCAAAAATCTGGCCGAAAACATGAAGAAATCCCTGCAGGGCAAAAAACCAGCCGAATACGAATACAAAAATAAAGGCTCCATGGCCACTATCGGTAAACACAAAGCCGTAGTGGATCTGAATTTCTGGAAATTTCAGGGATTTTTTGCATGGCTCATCTGGATGTTTCTTCACCTGATGCTCATATTAAGCGTAAGAAATAAACTGATAATATTCATCAACTGGGCCTGGAGCTATTTCACCAAAGACACTTCGCTCAGATTGATCATCAATCCCGAAGAAGAAGATATAGGTTGAAAAAAAATGAAACAGACATTAATTATCAAACCTGAAATATAGACCTCTCTCACCATTTACTCCGGAAATAATTTTATCGGTCATACTTAAATTTGCAATATCACAAACAAAATTAGTTCATTCTTCATTCTGCCAGAAATGAATACTGAGACAAATTTATTCAAAAAAAAGTTAGGTCTGTTAAAATTAGCAGAACAATCAGGCTATGTTTTCAGACAGGCTCTCATCAATCTTTTTTGAATTCCACCATTACATTAATATAGAATTGCCTGCTAAAATTCGCCTCTGCCGGAGAGGGTTGAGGGCTGAAAATTTAAATAAAATCCCACAATGAAAAGACCTGCTTTGTATTTTTTACTGATCTTAAGCTGTTGTATATATAGCCGGAGTCGTGCAGCCGTAAGCGATGCAGATTCACTGACAAGACCTAAGATGCCTCTGTTAGCCTGGTTTAGCATTCCCGAAGCTTACACTGACTCCAATCGGTTCGGCGAACTGGCGGAAACGGGAATTAATCAATCTTTAACATTCTACAGCTCTGCAGATGCAGCTATGAAAGCCCTGGATATGGCCGAAAAGGCGAATGTGAAAGTCATTGTTGCCTGCCCCGAGTTGGAAACTGAAACAGAAAAAACGGTCAGACGCTTTATGAATCATCCGGCTCTGGCAGGATATTACTTACGAGATGAACCGGATGTTTCCCTGTTTCAGAAACTGAGCGCGTGGGTAAGAAAAATTGAGGCCGTGGACAGTACGCATTATTGCTATATCAATTTGTTTCCGAACTTTGTGTCACCCAACAGCCTGGGAACGCCGGAATACAGCGACTACGTAACCCGGTTTCTGGAAGAAGTTCCCGTGCGGTATCTTTCTTTCGACAATTATCCAATCGTGGGTAAAAAACTGCGCCCGCTGTGGTATCAAAATCTGGAAATTATTGCCAATTCCTCCAGGCAGTTTAACTTACCTTTCCGGGCATTTGCGCTGACTACTGCCCATGGTAAATACCCCATCCCCGGTTTGGCTGAATTGCGGCTGCAGGTATTCAGCAACCTGGCATACGGAGCTCAGGGTATCCAGTACTTTACATACTGGACTCCCCCACCCGTGGAATGGGATTTTCATCATGGCCCCATCAACGCCGATGGGCAACGCACGAATACGTACGAACTAATCAGGACGATGAATACAGAAATCAATGCTCTTTCGGGCGTGTTTTTGGGTGCAAAACTTATTGCAGTATACCACACAGGAACATTTATACCCAAAGGCACCAATCGGCTAAAAAAGCTACCCTTACCATTTCTGAGAATAAAAACAGGCAATCCCGGAGCTGTTGTGTCTTTTCTTCAAAACAAAGACAAAAAATACCTGGTAATCGTAAACCGGAGTATGCTGGAGTCAACAGTTGTTCGTATTGAATTTAATTCCGACTCCGTAAAACAGGTTATGAAAGATGGAAAAACAAACTCTTTGCCAGGCGGATTCAATCGTTTTGAAGTAGAACCCGGCGATGTTTTGATTCTGAATTATATTTAGAATTCATTGAAAATATTCACTATTAAAAGTCAGGTTCCGGTTATGAAACTTCAAACTGTTTTCACAAAATAACGATAAATTCATTACAAATCAGAATGAAAATTGGTTTTATGTTACAAATTCAATTTTTTTTATGCTTTTTTGTTTGATATTTGAAAATTTTGATTTACCTTTGCATCGTTTTATAAAAAAAGCACAACAATGTCAACCTCTTTCAACCACATTATTCTCCTCGGTCTCATTATTCTCTTACAAAATAAGACGAAGTGAGTTTGGTATGTGTTTGATTCAAAATAATGAAAAAATATAAAACCTTTCTCACACAAGAGAAAGGTTTTTTTTTAATAAAAGAAATGACCCCTAACTACTAAAGGGGAATATAGAAAAAACAATTATAGAAATTATTATAAACTTAATATGCCCTTAACAATCACTTTGAATAGATAAAAAAGGGACGGGAGATTTATTATGGAAAAACTTTTTATTTTTGATACAACCCTGCGCGATGGCGAGCAGGTTCCCGGTTGTCAGTTGAATACAGTAGAGAAAATTCAGGTGGCCAAAGCGCTCGAAGGTTTGGGAGTCGATGTGATTGAAGCCGGTTTCCCGGTTTCGAGTCCGGGTGATTTCAAATCGGTGGTCGAAATATCCAAAGCCGTAACCTGGCCAACTATCTGCGCACTCACACGCGGCGTGGAGAAAGACATTGAAGTGGCAGCCGAAGCGCTTCAATATGCCAAGCGAGGACGAATCCACACTGGAATAGGTACTTCTGAACAACATATAAAGTATAAATTCAATTCCACGCAGGATGAAATTCTGGAACGCGCAGTTGCAGCCACCAAGTATGCAAAAAAATTTGTGGAAGACGTGGAATTCTACTGCGAAGATGCCGGTCGGACTGATAATGTGTATCTGGCTCGCGTGGTGGAAGCCGTAATTAAAGCTGGTGCAACCGTGGTAAACATCCCGGACACAACCGGATATTGCCTGCCATGGGAATACGGTGAAAAAATCAAATTCCTTTTTGAAAATGTGAAAAATATCCATCAAGCGGTGATTTCCACACACTGCCACAACGACCTTGGAATGGCGACTGCCAACACCATGGCTGGCGTGCTAAACGGCGCTCGCCAGGTGGAAGTTACTATCAACGGTATTGGTGAACGCGCCGGAAATACGTCGCTGGAGGAAGTGGCGATGATACTGAAATGCCACAAAAGCCTGAACATCGAAACGCAAATCAACACACAGAAAATATACCCGGTTAGCCGCCTGGTTTCGAGCCTCATGAATATGCCCGTGCAACCCAACAAAGCAATTGTTGGCCGGAATGCATTTGCTCATTCTTCAGGAATTCACCAGGATGGTGTTCTGAAAAATCGCGAAAGCTACGAAATAATGGACCCGACTGACGTGGGAATTGACAAAAACTCCATTCTCCTTACTGCCCGGAGCGGCCGCGCCGCACTCAAGCACCGCCTGAGTATTTTGGGAGTAGAAGTGGACAACGGAAAATTAGACGCTATCTATGAAGAATTTCTGAAACTTGCCGACCGGAAAAAAGACATCAACGATGACGATGTACTCATGCTTGCCGGTATGGAACGTAAAGAAAACCAGCGCATTAAAATCGACTACCTGCAGGTAACTTCCGGAGTAGGTGTTAAAGCTGTGGCAAGCGTTGGACTTTTGATTGCAGGAGAAAAATTCGAAGCCGCTTCGAGTGGCAACGGCCCGGTAGATGCAGCCATCAAAGCCATGAAGCAAATCATCAAACGCAACATGACCCTGCAGGAATTCACCATTCAGGCCATCAGCCGCGGAAGCGACGATGTAGGAAAAGTGCATATGCAGGTGGAACACAATGGTTCGGTTTATTACGGATTTGGTGCCAATACCGATATAATTGCTGCATCGCTTGAGGCCTATGTGGATGCAATAAATAAATTTGTGAAGTAAAAGCCCCCTAAATCCCCCGAAAGGGGGACTTTTTGGAGTAACTAACAACATTTATGCATTTGAATTTGACAGTTCTTTTGTAAGTATTATTATTTTTGAAACTACAATTGCTCTGAAAATGCTAAATAAATTACTTACTCAAGTGCTGAGTAGCTACAAACTGTAGCATATTCGTGTAACTTGCCTGCGGCCCCGACAAGTCGGGATAAACAAGGCAGGTTCGTATAAATTCGTATGAATTCGTATAAATTCGTGAAATTCGTATTCTAAATGACTGAAAAACAAAAAATGCTTGCCGGGCTTCTTTACGATGCTAACAATGACAAAAATTTGATCAACGAGAGGTTGATTTGTAAAGACAAGATTTACAACTACAATCGCCTTCGACCGTCAGACCTTTTGTATCGCAAAACGCTTTTACTCGAATTACTGGGTAAAACAGGTGAAGATTTCATCATCGAACAACCGTTTTACTGCGATTACGGATCCAATATCACGGTAGGTGAGAATTTTTATTCCAATTATAACCTGGTAATACTGGATGAGGCACCCGTTACTTTTGGCGATAATGTTTTCATTGCTCCGAATGTGGGGATTTACACCGCAACTCACCCACTGGATGCGGCACTTCGCCGACAGGGACTTGAAACCGCATATCCCGTAATGATTGGCAACAATGTCTGGATCGGAGCAGGTGTACAGATTTTGCCCGGAGTAAGCATTGGCGATAACTCGGTAATCGGAGCCGGAAGCGTGGTAAACAAATCAATACCGGCAAACGTTTTAGCAGTTGGAAATCCTTGTAAAGTGGTCAGGGAAATAGCCCCCTGAACCTGCCTTGTTTATCCCGACTTGTCGGAACAGTAGACTGGTCTCTCTTCCGTTTTACGGGATAAGATCCGGGGAACTAAAAGATAATGTTCCCCTGAATCCTCGAAGGGGTCTTAATAACAATAGTTTTTTAAAAACAATAATAAAAAAAAAGAAAAATAATTCGTGTAATTCGTAATATTATGACCAATAAAATAACAGACTCTCAAGCCCGAAAGTTCCCCACAGGGGATTCAGGGGGAAAAACTCTCTTCGATAAAATCTGGGATGCACACGTGGTGTCGATCATCGAAAACGGGCCGACACAACTTTACATAGACCGTCATTTTTGCCACGAAGTGACCAGTCCGCAGGCTTTCAACGGACTTCGTACACGTGGATTGAAAGTATATCGGCCGGACAAAACTACGATGACCGCCGACCACAACACGCCAACCATCAATCAGGAGCTTCCGGTAAAAGACCCGATTTCCAAAAATCAGTTAGATCAATTCGCTAAAAATGCAGCCGAATTCGGTATGCCGATTTTCTACCCACTCGGACATGAGAAAAACGGTGTGGTTCACATCATAGGCCCTGAAAACGGTTTTACACAACCCGGAATGACGATAGTTTGCGGAGACAGCCACACATCCACACACGGTGCTTTCGGAACGATTGCATTCGGCATCGGCACCAGCGAAGTGGAAATGGTACTGGCTACGCAGTGCATCCTGCAAAGCCGGCCCAAAACCATGCGCATTACCTTCGACGGTAATCTGAACAATGGTGTAACTTCCAAGGATTTAGCACTTTATATGATTTCAAAACTGACAACAGGCGGTGCTACGGGTTATTTTGTGGAATATGCCGGAGAAGCGGTTCGCAATATGACTATGGAGCAACGGATGACAGTATGCAACCTTTCTATCGAAATGGGTGCCCGCGGCGGTCTGATAGCTCCCGATGAAACTACTTTCAACTACGTAAAAGGGCGCGAATTTGCACCGAAAGGCGAAGAATGGGAAGAAAAACTGGCTTTTTGGAAAACACTGAAATCGGATGATGATGCAGTTTTTGATATGGAACTGACTTTCGATGCATCAGAAATACAACCGATGATCACATACGGTACCAATCCCGGTATGGGAATGGGCATCCATGAAAGCATTCCTACGCTGGATGAAATTGATGAAGCGGGACGCATTTCTTTCCAAAAATCACTGGAATACATGGGTTTCGAACCCGGTGAAAAACTGCTTGGAAAACCGATTGACTATGTTTTTCTGGGAAGCTGTACAAACGGAAGAATCGAAGATTTCCGCCTTTTCACCAACTACGTGAAAGGCAGGAAAAAAGCCGACAACGTAACGGCATGGCTTGTTCCGGGAAGCTGGAAAGTGCGTCAGCAAATCGAAGCAGAAGGTCTGGATAAAATCCTCGAAGAAGCAGGATTCGCTCTTCGTCAGCCGGGTTGCTCAGCTTGTCTGGCCATGAACGATGACAAAGTTCCTGCCGGTAAATATGCCGTCAGCACCTCCAACCGCAACTTCGAAGGTCGTCAGGGTCCGGGTGCACGCACCATTCTGGCAGGGCCGCTGGTGGCTGCCGCAGCTGCAGTGAATGGAAAAATCACAATGCCGTAAAGCCCCCTAACCCCCTGAAGGGGAATAAAGTGGAAAAATCAGATTTGTTAAATTTAGCAACATTTCCAACTGAAAAATAAAAATAGAATAATTAATATGAACTATCAAAATAATTCCGAAAATAAAGATAAAAGCGCTCAAACTCCCCCTTCAGGGGGGTGGGGGGCAGGCAGTTTAATTTCGACTGTCGTTCCGCTTCCGATAGAGAATGTGGATACCGACCAGATAATTCCGGCGCGTTTCCTGAAAGCGACCGATAAAAACGGCTTCGGCGACAATCTCTTTGCCGACTGGCGATACAATAAAGACGGAAGTCCAAAAACAGATTTCGTGCTCAACAATCCTGTTTACTCGGGTGAGATACTGGTTGCCGGGAAAAACTTTGGTTCGGGTTCGAGCCGCGAACATGCTGCATGGGCTATTGCAGGATATGGCTTTAAAGTGGTGGTTTCGAGCTTCTTTGCCGATATTTTCAAAAACAACGCCCTGAACAACGGCATACTTCCGGTGGTGGTTTCATCCGAATTTTTGGCAGAAATCTTCGCTTCGGTCAACGAAAATCCGAAAACAACGCTGACTGTGGATTTGGTGAACCAAACCATCAGCAACAACACCAGCGGAAAATCGGAAACATTTGAAATCAACGCTTACAAAAAAGACTGCCTGCTTAACGGATTTGATGATATCGATTATCTGCTGAGCAAAAAAGACCTGATTGAGAAGTGGGAGAAAAAAAAACCTAACCCCTGAAGGGGTTTTTTTTAGGATGAGTTCAATTAAAATTAATCACTGCAATTGGTATAACCTGCCTGCCACAGGAGGGTTCGTTTATTTAGTGAAATTCGCATTAATTCGTGTTATTCGTGAACATAGAAGATTTAAGAGAATACTGCATTTCGCTTCCGGAAGTGGAAGAGTGTTTCCCCTTCGACGAGGTAACACTGGTTATGAAAACCGGTGGAAAGATGTTTGCTTTGATTCCGCTCGATGAGGTAGAAACGTGTATTTCGGTGAAGTGCAATCCCGAACTGGCGATAGAACTGAGAGAAACATACAGCTGCGTTGAGCCGGCATTCCACATGAACAAGACACACTGGAACACGATTTTCATTTCACAGGAAATTACCGAAAAACAGATTAAAGAATGGATAAAACATTCGTATGATTTGGTAAAAGCGAAATTACCTAAAATAAAACACCCTTAACTCCTGTAGGGGAATATTAGTACAATATGTATCATCGAATTTTTGAAAAAATGGAAAATATAGATAAACTCAATAAACCTGAACAACCACACCAAAATCCGCCTCTCAAGCGGACAGGGAGTGGTTTCGTCGAAATCATGGATACTACGCTTCGCGACGGCGAGCAAACTTCATCGGTGTCATTCTCTTCGCAGGAAAAACTGAGTATTGCTCGCCTTTTACTGGAAGATTTAGGAGTAGACCGCATCGAAGTGGCATCTGCACGCGTTTCGGATGGTGAATTCAACTCCGTTCAGAAAATTGCGCAGTGGGCAGTCACACACGGTTTCATCGATCGGGTGGAAGTGCTTGGCTTCGTGGATGACACAGCTTCGCTGGAATGGATTCAGAAAACAGGATGCCGGGTGATTAATCTGCTTTGCAAAGGTTCGCTGAACCACTGCACTCATCAGTTGAAAAAAACGGCACAGGAACACCTTGCTGACATCAGGCAGGTGATAGCCAAAGCCAATGAAATGGGTATCAAAGTGAATATTTACCTGGAAGACTGGTCAAACGGAATGCGTAACTCCAAAGATTATGTATTCGAAATTATGGACGAACTGCAACATCATAACATCCGCAGATACATGCTTCCGGATACACTCGGAATTCTCAATCCGGACGAAACCGGAAATTTCTGCCGGAATATGATAGAACGTTATCCGAATCTTCATTTCGATTTTCATGCTCACAACGATTACGACATGGCCGTGTCCAATGTGTACGAAGCACTGAAAGCCGGTGTGAAAGGCGTTCATGTGACGGTGAATGGTTTGGGTGAGCGCGCCGGAAATGCTCCCCTGACTTCCGTTATGGCGGTTATTTCTGACCATTTGAAATACAAGACAAATATTGTTGAGAATAAGATTTACCACATCAGTAAAGTAGTGGAGAGTTATTCCGGAATACGTATTCCAAATAACAAACCGATTATTGGCGACAATGTTTTCACACAGGTGGCCGGTGTTCATGCCGATGGCGACAACAAGAAAAATCTCTATTACAACGATTTATTACCCGAGCGTTTCGGACGTACAAGATCGTATGCACTTGGCAAAACTTCGGGCAAAGCCAACATTCTGAAGAACCTGCAAGCACTTGGTATTGAGTTGGATGATGAAATCATGAAGCAGGTTACACAACGGGTTATTGAACTTGGCGACCAAAAAGAACTGGTTACGCTGGAAGATCTTCCTTACATTATTTCCGATGTGAGTCAGAACGGTTTGGATGAAAAACCCGTGAAAATACTGAACTACTCGCTTTCGCTTACACAGGGACTCCGACCGATGGCAAACGTAAAAATAGAGATCAACGGCGAATCCTACGAAGGCTCAGCATCGGGCTCGGGACAATACAACGCCATTTCAAAAGCGCTGTATAAAATCTACACCAAACTTAACAAAGAAACTCCGGAACTTCTTGATTACGAGGTAGATATTCCGCCCGGAGGTAAAACCAACGCAATTGTTCAAACCATCATTACCTGGCGTTACAAAGGAAAATCCTTCAAAACCCGCGGACTGGACGGCGACCAGACTGTAGCTGCCATCAAGGCAACTGAAAAGATGCTCAACATGATTGAAACCGGAAATATACCGGACATAAAAATCATGAATTTGCCGTAGAAAAAGAAATCCATTTTTTATAAGAAAAACCGGATAGAAATAATTAATATCAATCTAAAACATTATAATTATTCAAAACATTCAATACGAATAACTCGTTTTAATTTGTGAAATTTGCCTGCGGCCCCGACAAGTCGGGATAAACAAGGCAGGTTCGTTTTTAATTCGTGAAAATTAAAAAATATGAAGACATTAAAAATAGCCGTTCTTCCGGGCGACGGTATCGGACCGGAAATCATCAAACAAGCACTGGATGTAACTCAAACCGTATGTGATAAATTTGGTTATAATCTGGAATACAACTATGGCATTGTGGGAGCCTGTGCCATTGACGAAACCGGAGATCCTTATCCGGCAGCAACGCACGAACTCTGCATGCAGTCCGATGCAGTTCTTTTCGGGGCAATAGGTTCGCCCAAGTATGACAACGACCCGAATGCAAAAGTTCGTCCGGAGCAGGGATTGCTGCGCATGCGCAAAACGCTGGGGCTGTATGCTAATATCCGTCCGGTAACAACATTCCCTTCATTAATTCATAAATCACCTCTGCGTGCCGATCTGGTTGAAGGAGCCGACTTTATGTGTATACGGGAACTGACAGGCGGCATGTACTTCGGTCGTCCGCAGGGACGCAGTGAGGATGGAAACACGGCTTACGACACCTGTGTATATACCCGTGAGGAAATTGAACGTATTCTGCACCTTGCCTATAAATATGCCGGTCAGCGTCGAAAAAAAGTGACCGTTGTGGATAAAGCAAATGTTATTGCCACATCACGCCTTTGGAGACAGATTGCCCAGGAAATTGCCCCGAAGTATCCCGATATTGAAACCGAATATATGTTTGTGGACAATGCCGCCATGCGCATCATCCAGTGGCCAAAAAGTTTCGATGTCCTGGTTACCGAAAATCTCTTCGGAGATATCCTTACCGATGAAGCTTCTGTTATCACGGGTTCGCTGGGAATGCTTCCATCCGCTTCCATCGGATTACACACTTCGGTTTTTGAACCGATACATGGTTCCTATCCGCAAGCAGCCGGCAAAAACATAGCCAATCCGCTGGCTACCATTCTTTCAGCAGCGTTGATGTTTGAGTATGCATTCGGAATGATGGACGAAGGCACGATTATCCGCGAAGCTGTAGCAGCCAGCATGGATGCCGGTGTGGTTACCGAAGATATTTCCGAAGGAGGAAAAGCTTGTTCTACTAGTGAGGTTGGAGAGTGGATTGTAAAATGGATAAAGGAAAAATAGCGGTTTTTTGAAAAAACACATGTTTTCAATTTGCCTGAAATAAACCGGACTTATTTATTCAGAATGAAAAGAACCGTTAACTATCTGTTTGATAAGTTAACCAAAACCATTTTTTTTTTGAACGAATTAAGTCAGTTTATTTTGTTACTTTTGTAACACTTTATAATACAATTGATTAAAATCATCTAAAACCTTTTTATCTCTATGAACAAGAATTATTTATTCACCATTGCAATCTTACTGAGCTTTCATTCGGTATTTGCTCTGGAAGTGAAAATTTCAAGCCCGACTGTAATTCAGGATAATAATTACAGTGCCCGCGGCAATAATAACGAGGAAATCCTGATTATAAAACTCGCGGCAACAGGTAGTAATCCCGTTGAACTCTCTTCGTTGAAGATGAATATGAACGGAACAACGAATATCAAAGACGTAGCGCAAATACTTATTTATCAAAAAAACACAAAAGAACAATTCGATCCCAGAAATCCGCTTAAATCATCAGTTTTGCTGGGTAAAGCAAAACCTTCGAAGCGTGATATTGTGATTCCGCTCCAAGGAAAATTAACTTCAGACACCACCTGCATTTATATTACTTATGATGTAAAGGAAAAAGCCAGCGAAGGTAATAAACTTGATGCGTCTGTCATTTCGCTGACAGCAGGAATGAATACACACTTCTTTACCGCTGGTAATCCCGAGGGCGCAAGAGAAATATTGCTGAGAAGAACCCTGGTGTATGCTCCCAACGATTACGGCTCGAAAAACTACCGCATTCCGGCCATTACCACTGCTAAAGATGGCTCGCTGGTAATCCTTACCGACAAACGAAAATTCAACAGCACGGATTTACCCGAAGATATTGACGTTGTGGCCAACAGAAGCACTGACGGCGGAAAAACATGGTCTGAACCCGTTACTGTGGCTGAAGGAAAAGGAAGAGGCAAAGGTTTTGGTGATGCTTTGATTATGAAAGCCAAATCGGGTAAACTGGTTGCTCTTTATGTGGGTGGAACCGGTTTATGGGGATCTACTGCCGACAATCCGCAAAGAACATATGTTTCTAAAAGCACCGATAATGGCATTACCTGGTCCGCACCACGCGACATCACCTATCAGATTTACGGCTACGAAAACAGTGATCCCGTTCGCTCCAAATGGATGAGCTTATTTTTCGGTTCCGGGCATGGTTTGTGTACCAGATCCGGTCGGTTAATGGGAGTACTGGTAGTTCGTGAACCCGGCAAAAACGGGCTGCACAATTATGCCGTTTATTCAGATGATGAAGGTGAGAACTGGAAAGTATCTGAAACTGCCATTGTGAATGGCGATGAAGCCAAAGTGATTGAACTGAACAACGGTGACATTTTGATGAGCAGCCGTCAGCCCGAATCGTACGGTAACAGGCTTTGGGCGGTGTCATCTGACGGAGGCATTACCTGGGGCACAAGAAACACCTGGTCTGAAATCTGGGGTGCCAGGTGTGACGCGGATATTGTCAGACTGACTTCGACACTGGATGGTTTCGAAAAAGACCGTATTCTCCACACCATGCCCAATGACAAATCACGCAGAAACGTGACCATGTGGATGAGTTACGACGAAGGAAAAACCTGGCCCGTAAAGAAAACGATTGCACCAAACACTTCTGCTTATTCGTCTATAACCATTCTGCCCGACGGCACAATTGGAGTTTATCTGGAAGAGGATGAACAGAGCAGCTACAAAATGTATTATATCAACTTTTCACTTAACTGGCTTACAGGCGGAAAGGATAAATATATTCTGCCAAAAGGAAAAAAACGTTGATTCAAAGTATCGTATTAATTTAAATAGCTGTCAATCATTTAATTGACAGCTATTTTTTCTTGAATAATCTCACAGAAAAAATTGGTTGAGATTTATTTTTCCCGCATCAGTATCCTGGCAATGCGTCGGGTTTTCTGTTGTACAAGTATTTCGCGTCCTTCAGTAGTCCGGCTTATGATTTCAGCATTCGTTCCGCGTATGGTGAGCAATTCCAGGCCGGTATTATAGCTCACTTTGTAATCGTTTGCCAGTTCGTCGAGCGCACGCTGGAGATACCGGCTGTTGTCCACACAGATGGAAATGCTGATGGCTGAGCTTTGGATCAGTGCCACTTTCAACCTGTATTTTTCTACAACTGTGAAAATCCAGGTAAGACTTTCCTCGAGGATAAATGAAAAATCGAGTGGACGCAAAGTGACCAGCACCTGATTTTTTTTCAAAATCAGTATCGGCACATCAATCTGACTCGGAGTAGCTTTGATAACCGAACCGGCTTCGTGCGGACTTCCAAACGGACGTACAAAAAGCGGAATCTGCTTGTTTTCGAGTGGTTTTATGGTTTTCGGGTGAATGATCTGAGCGCCGCTGTATGCCAGCTCCACGGCATCCAGGTATGAAAGTTCGGGAATGAGCACCGTACCCGGGAAAATTCGCGGATCGGCATTCAGAATTCCGGGCACATCTTTCCAGATGGTTACTCCCGAAGCATCCAGCAGATTGCCCACAACAGCAGCCGTATAATCCGAACCTTCACGACCGAGTGTGGTAGGCAGTCCTTTCATAGTGGTACCTATAAATCCCTGACCGATATACACTTTGTGTTTGCTGAAATCCACAGCTGCTTTCAGTCTCTTTTCAGATTCCAGGTAGTTTACATTCGCTTCGCGGAAATTACTGTCGGTCACCAGTAGCTCACGCATGTCCAGCCATTTGTTTTCAACACCCGATTCCTGCAGAAAAGCGGAAACAATGGCCGTAGAAATCACCTCGCCGTATGAAACAAGCTGATCATACCAGCGGTCGTAATCATTTCCCACAGCTTCGTTCAGGAAATGCTTCAGTTGGTCAAAAAGCGGTTCTACAGCCTTTTCACCTACGGTTTTATCATCAAACAATTCCGAAATAATCTGCTGATGATACGATTCCACTTCGGTCAGTTTTACGAGTGCTGCTTCCCTTTCGGCTTTCATAAAAAAATCAAGCACTACTTCCATAGCGTTGGTTGTTTTTCCCATAGCCGAAACCACGATAAACAGGTCGTCCTGTACCGACGATACAATTTGTACAATGTTTTTTATACCGTCAGACGACTTTACTGACGCTCCTCCGAATTTATAAACAATCATATAAAGTTATTGAGTTATTGGTAATTAAGCAAATGAACACAGAACACAGAACACAGAACACAGAACACAGAACACAGAACACAGAACACGACACTAAAGAATCTTTACACCCACCAGTTTGTCATATCTCCCACCCCACGGCCGGTGATAGATGTAGATGGCATATTCGTTCTGGGTTTGCCAGTGACTGCCGTCTACAGGTTTCGTACTGGCCCTGGTCTCACCTTCACGAAGAAACAAATACTGATAGTTGTATCCGCCCTGTTTGAGAAGCAACGTTTTGTAATACAAGCCATTGGAGGGGTCGTAATCCATTCGGGAGAGTGCGTTCAACCGGTTGTAGTTCCAGTTTCCACCCAGAAAGATATTTCCCTGAATAAACGGACGGTTTACGGGCAGATAAAAATTCACAAACATATAATCGGCTTCCACGTCCGGGCTTTCTATCGCGTTTTGATAGTTGACCACGAATCGTCCGTTCACATCAAAATCCTGCATATAGGCATCGTCTGCCTGAATGCTGTTTTCGGTCAGATAAACCTGATAATACGGTCTGTCAAATTTTATTTGAGCAATGCGCTCATCGTAATTGTAGATGGATGAAAAGTCGAAACGATGAAACTCATTTCCACCTTCGAAAATAAGCTGACGGTTATTGACAAAACTGAGTTTATCGGCTGAGTAAAAAGTAGGTTTCAGACCGGTAACCTGATTGTCTGTGCGGTTATTTTGCCTTACCACTACTTTCAATTCAGTCTGAGCATCCTGAATTTTATAATTTCGCATAACAACATCAAAATCAAGTTGCTGCATCGATTTATTTAACTCGGTATCGGTATTTCCACGCACAGCAGCACTTATTTCCACCTGCGGCTCCACTACCGAAAAACAGACATGAGCCACGGGATTATCCGTTTGATTGTCTTCGTAAATATTGATCAGATAATTGCCCGAAACGGCAAAAGATACATCGTTATTGGGCAGGATGAACCTGTAATTAGTGTAAAGAAACGTGGTGTTGACAGACAAAGCGTAGTCGTCAATGTATCCGCGTGAGAATCCCTGCAAGTATTCGGATGAGGAAAGTGATGAGATTGTCCAGTCGGCATTGCAGTGTTTTATTTCGTACGAGAATGAACGTTTTTCATGCGACATCTCGTCAAAACTTATTTCGAGTACATCATTCCCGTTCAGTGTAATAACAGGCAAAGTCAACGGATTATCGTTCACTTTCACCTGCAGTGTTTTCACATTTTCATGTATAATACGGGTTTGGAACACCTCCTGCCCCCGAAGAAACACGGCTAACAACAAAAACGGGAATAAAATTAAACTCCTCATCATTCTATTTTTTCAAAAAAAAATCTGCAGTTGGTTATTTTTTCGCTTTGTCGGTCATTACAATTTCCAGTTTACCGCCCGCCATCAGCTCAGCGTGAGTAAAAAATGGTTTTTCGAGTTTCTTATTGTTCAGTTTTATGCTTTTGATGTATTTATTTTTTCTTGAATTGTTATAGGTTTTTATTTCAAAATACCTGCCGTTATTCAAAGTAATTCTTACGTTATCAAAAACAGGCCTTCCGATGGAATAAGTCGGATTTCCGGGGCATAGCTGATAGAATCCCATGGAGTTGAGCACATACCAGGCCGACATTTGTCCGCAGTCTTCGTTGCCCGAAAGTCCGTCGGGTTTGTCGGAATACTGCGAATAAAGCACCGTATCAATCAATTCCTGCGTTTTATAAGGCATATCCACATAGTTGTATAAATGAATAATATGATGACTCGGTTCGTTGCCATGAGCATACTGCCCTATAAGCCCTGAAATATCTACCGAAGTCTGGTTGCCTTCTATCCTGGAGTCAGCGGTAAACAAGCCGTCCAGCTTGGCCACGAATTTTTCTTTTCCACCCAATAATTGTACCAAACTATCCACCTGATGCGGCACGAACCAAAGCCATTGCCAGGCAGTTCCTTCGCAGTAATCATCATCCCGGTGAACGGAGCTTCTGGGGTTGAATGGTGACCGCCAGTTTCCTTTCGAGTCCTTGCCGCGCATAAATCCGGTGCCGGCATCAAAATAATTCCTGTAGTTCGTTGCCAGTTTTTCGTATTTGGTTATGTTGGCTGTATCTTTCCGGTCCCGGGCCATCTGGAGTATGCACCAGTCGTTGTAAGCATATTCCAGACCTTTTGCCACACTTTCTATTTCTTTATCGAAGGGAATGTAGCCTGTTTCATTTTTAAATTTCTTTGAAATGGGCTGCAAAGCGTTGATATAGAGAGGAGTATCTTTAATGCCGGTAGTATCGTATGCCGAAGATTTAAGGACAGCTTCATACGCCAGATCAAGATCAAAATTCCGGTCGCCTTTCATGTATGCATCCACAATAATTGGCACAGCATTGTATCCTATCATGGTTGCGGTGTAGTTAGCTGCAAGTTCCCACATGGGCAGAATACCGCCCTCTTTGTATTTGGAAAGCAAGGTGCGAATGAAATTCTGGTTTAGTTCCGGATTGATAATGGTGAGCAGCGGATGAAGTGCCCGCATGGTATCCCACGTAGAAAAAACGGTGTACACATTCTCCCCCGACTGGTGGATCTGCTTATCCATTCCACGGTAACGGCCATCCACATCGGAGAATACATTCGGAGCAATGGCTGTATGGTAAAGTGCTGTATAAAATATTCGTTTATCTGTTTCATTTTTCGATTCCACATCAACTTTTGCCAACAGGTCATTCCACACTTTTCTTGTATTGATTCTCACACCTTCAAAGTCCCAAGCAGGTATCTCCTGCTCCAGATTTTTCCTGGCGCCATCTATGTCCACTGCCGAAATTCCGACTTTGAGCATTACTTCTTCTCTGTCTTTGGTGTTAAATGACAGGAAAATTTTTCCGCTTTTTCCGTTCAGCAGCATCGAGTCAGGCACTATCGAATCATTTTTGTAAAAAGTGGCAGAAGTAAACGGTTTGGAAGTGACGGCGTAGAAATAAATCCATTGCTGACGAGCCCATCCCCGACTTTTTTTCAGTCCGCGAATTTCGGTATCGCTGACTATTTCGATAATTACACTGTCGGTAGGATGATTCTGATTGGTATAATCCAGGTCAATCAGCAATCCGGCTTTATCGCTCAGTGGATATGTGTATTTATGAAATCCGGCACGCTGTGTGGCTGTTAACTCGGCTTTCACCTTGTAGCGGTCCAGTTCTACCGTATAATATCCCGGTACAGCTTTTTCGGTTTCTTTTCTGAACGGCGATGCAAAAGAAGTTTGCTGACTTTCAGGAGTTGCTTTGCGGATATCGGGCTCTCCTACTACAGGCATCACAAGCACATCGGTATAGTCACCTATACCTGTTCCGCTAAGATGTGTATGTGAAAATCCATTGATTGTAGTATCGGTGAAGTGATATCCGGAGCAGGCGTCCCATTCAAAAATACGTGTATCGGGACTCAGCTGAACCATTCCGTAAGGATAAGTGGCTCCCGGAAATGTATGACCGTGACCGCCGGTGCCGATAAACGGATCGACTAAAGAGGTGTAATCCGTGATGTATTCTTTACTGCAGGAAGAAAAAACAAGTATTCCGGTAGTCAGAAATATGAATAAGGATCGAATTCTCATAGTATTTCTCAATTAATTTGAATGTCTGAATTTGTTTGCAATATTAGCTTATTTTATTGAATTTTGAAAGCAGGAATTCAAATAAAATTTGCTGCAAGCGCTTTATCCGAACGGAAAATAAGTATATTTGCACTCAAATATGAATTTACCCGCTCCATTTACCGCTGCCATGAAAAGCCTGCTGAAAGACAAATATACGTCTTTCGCAGATTCGCTCAACGAACCATCGCCCGTGAGTGTGCGGGTGAACGACAAATTGCAGCTCGTACCTTCAGCCTGCAAAGTAGCCTGGTGCGACTCCGGATATTACCTTGACGAGAGACCCTTGTTTACAGCCGATCCGCTATTTCATGCCGGTGCATACTACGTGCAGGAAGCTTCTTCGATGTTTCTGCAGCAGGTACTCGAACAATTTGCATCACCCGGCAGCACAGTGCTCGACCTGAGCGCTGCACCGGGCGGAAAATCAACACTCATCTCCAGGTTTCTGAATAAAAAAGGTTTTCTGGTAAGCAACGAGATTGTAAGAAGCCGCGCTTATATACTGTCGGAAAACATGATTAAATGGGGAAATGATAATTTTCTGGTGTGCAACAATGCGCCTGAAGATTTTCAGCGTTTGCCTTCGTTTTTTGACGTTGTGGTGGTAGATGCTCCCTGCTCAGGCGAAGGGATGTTTCGTAAAGATGCAGGAGCCATCGACGAATGGAGCGAGCAAAATGTAGTCGTGTGTGCTGCCCGTCAGAAAGATATTCTGAGCGGTGTGTGGGATACGCTGAAAACGGACGGTATATTAATTTACAGCACTTGTACGTACAACGAAACCGAAAATGAGTACAATGTAAAATGGATGGAGGACGAACTGGGAGCAGAAGTTCTGCATGCAGATATTTCAAATTTTCCGGAAATCACGGCAACTGAGAAAGGATGCCGGTTTTTTCCACACAAAACACGCGGTGAAGGATTTTTTATTTCAGTTGTTCGAAAAACTTCACCGGCTCCCCGCACTCCCACGGGCAGGAAGAAATCCGCCAAATCACCCGTAAAAGCGGAGCATTCCTTTCATTTGCTCAAAAACCAGTTACTGGATTCCGAAAACCGGGAATTGATTTTTGAAAACAACCTGATAACGGCCATTCCGAAAGAACACGCCGAAAAAGTGGATTTGCTCAGAAATAATCTGAAAACGATGCATTACGGCATTACACTTGCAGAACAGAAAGGCAAAGACTTCATACCGCATACAAGCCTGGCATTGTCAAAATCTATTGATATAAAAAAAATGATTACCGCAGAAGTAGATATAACTACTGCCATTCAGTATCTGAGCAAAGAGGCCATTGCGCTGCCCGAAACCGCGAAAGGCTACGTACTGCTTACTTATGAGTCGGTACCGATCGGGTGGGTCAAGAATATCGGCAGCAGGTGCAACAACCTGTATCCTGCTGAATGGAGAATCCGGATGAAAATTCAGCATTCAACTCCCCTTCATTGGATAAGGAAAGTGTAATGTAGATAATCGAAAAATGATTGAAATGGAACAGTTTCAAGATAAAACATGAATAATTTTACAGAATACAATAATCCGGATAAAAAATTACAGGCTGTTTCGGCAGCCGGTTACGAAAGCAATATCACATTTCTGGGTACAGGAACCTCAACTGGTGTACCTCAGTTGGGATGCAACTGCAAAACCTGCTGCTCCACCGATCCGAGAGACAAACGGTTGCGCTGTTCGGCACTGATTACCGTTCAGGGAAAACGTTTTCTGATTGATGCCGGGCCCGACCTGCGTCAGCAGCTTATCACCAACAAAATTTTTCACATCGACGGCATCCTGCTCACACACGAGCATTACGACCATGTAGGCGGGCTCGATGATGTGCGTCCGCTGGGCGAAGTGAAAATTTACGCCGAACGAAAGGTACTGAACGCTATCCAGCGTAATATGCCTTATTGCTTTGGCAAATACAAAAATCCGGGCGTACCGAGTCTGGACCTGTATGAAATTGACACAGGCACGTTCGGGGCGGAAGGAGTTAAAATCACTCCCGTACGCATAATGCATGCCCGTCTGCCCATTTTAGGTTTCCGGATTGGCGATATTGCGTATCTCACAGATGTAAAAACCATTCCCGAAACTGAATTTGAGAAATTGAAGGGGCTGAAAATACTCGTAGTCAATGCATTGCGCAAAGAAGAACACTTTTCACACCTATCGGTAGATGAAGCTATCCGCATTGCCCGGAAAATAAATGCCGATAGCTCCTATTTTACACATGCAAGCCACCATTTACCTGTTCAGAGTGAGATAGAAAAAGAATTGCCCCAAAATATTCACTTTGCTTATGATAATTTATCAATAAATTTTTAACTTTGTCTGTACGTATATTTCTAACATCTGTTTACCGATGAAAACAAAGATTTTAAAATTCATTTTACCCATATCTCTGATATTGATTTTAAGCTCATGCGTCACTCCGCGTATGTTTACCACGCTCGATGTACTCAGACCTGCCGAAGTAACTTTTAATCCCGAAGTTCAAAATGTACTTATTGTCAACAATTCGGTCGTGCAACCATACAATGTGGGTCATGCTGATATCAAATCGTCAGCAACCAGAAATAATCCCGTCAATGTTTCGTTGAAATTTGACAGCGCAGCTCTATTTTGTGCTGCCAGCTTACGTGAAAACCTCGAAGCCAAAGATTTTTTCTATTCGGTGAGCATGTCACAAACAAACATGAACACCACCGACAACTATTACCGCCTCGCTCCGCTCAACAAACAAACCGTAAGATTCCTGTGTGGATTGTACAATGCAGATGCACTGATTTCACTGGATCATATTCAAACCGAAGATAAATCCTATATGAATTCAGGCAACATTCAGAGTGCGCTGGACGTAAAAATCAACACAAAATGGACAATTCATTACCCAACAGATTCATTAAGTGTCTTCAAGGAATTCTCAGATGAATTTTCGTGGGAGGATGCACAATTCAACAAACTGCCCAATCGCTACGATGCCCTGGTTGATGCATGCATTCTCACCGGCTCAAACATTGCCGACCGGATGATACCGCGCTGGGAAAAAGAAGACCGTTATTTTTACACTCCAAAAAAACAATTGTTCGTTCAGGCAATGGATTCGCTGACCTACAAAAAATGGCAGGCAGCCATCGACTTGTGGGTGAAAGCCTCCGAAACAACAAAAAACAACAAAACAAAATTTCACGCGTATAATAACATTGCCATAGCCTATGAAATTATGGGAAATCTGGACAAAGCGATGAACTATGCCTCAAAAGCTGTCGAAACTTTTCCGAATATAATTGCATTTTCGTCGACCACACTCGATGAAATCTACGAATTGCTGGATTATTATGAAATTTTGAAAAAAAGGAAACTGGAAGCAATTCTGCTTGATAAGCAACTGAATGACTGAACCATTAACTCATAAATATCTACTACTATGCTACTACCATCAGATGGATCCATCTTAAAACAAAGAGGAATAACGAACCAACAAATTGAAAATCAGTTACTAAGCTTTGTTAACGGTTTTCCTTTTCTTGAAATCCGAAGCGCCGCTTCCATCAACAACGGCATCACCGGCATTCCCGCTGAAAATCAGCATAAATTGCTAAAGGAATGGGAAATATATCAGCAATCGGACGCCGTAGTTCTCAAGTTTGTGCCCGCATCCGGCGCAGCAAGCCGCATGTTCAAAGACTTATTTTCATTTCTCGAAAAAGATGAAAACACTCCTTCTTCAGATTTTGAAAAAAAATTCTTCGACGAAATAAGTCACTTTGCTTTTTACGATGACCTGAATGAAGCCTGTATAAAAAATGAAGGCAGAACAATCCCGGAATTGATGGCTGCAGGTCAATTCAAAGATGTGGTTTCGGACCTGCTCAACAGCAACGGACTGAGTTACGGATCACTTCCAAAAGGATTACTCAAATTTCACTCTTACCCCGATGACAAACGAACTCCACTGCAGGAACATCTGGTGGAAGGTGCCCTGTACGCCAAATCAAACGGAAAAGTAAATATTCATTTCACCGTTTCGGCCGAGCACAGAGTGCTGTTTGAAAAACACCTGCTTGAAAGCCTTCCGAAGTACGAAAAACAGTATGGATTGAAATATCAGGTTAGCTTCTCAGAACAAAAACCATCCACCGACACCATTGCAGCCGACAGCGACAACCAGCCTTTCCGCGACCGCGGCGAACTGGTATTCCGCCCGGGTGGCCACGGAGCATTAATCGAAAACCTGAACGACCTGGAAGCAGATGTGGTTTTTATCAAGAATATTGACAATGTAGTGCCTGATTCGCTGAAGGAAGCAACTGTAACCTACAAAAAACTCATTGCCGGGCTCCTTGTTCATCTGCAGAAACAAACGTTTGCATACCTCCATGAACTTGAAAATGAAGGAATATCCGATGCTAAACTGGCGGTTATCAGCCAGTTCTGCGAGTCGAAACTCAACAATCACCATCCGGACATCAGGTCGCTGAAAGGGAATGAACTACGCCAATACCTCTTCAATAAACTGAATCGCCCGATTCGTGTTTGCGGCATGGTGAAAAACGTGGGTGAACCCGGAGGCGGTCCGTTCCTCACGGTCAATCAGGATGGCACAGTGTCACCGCAAATTCTTGAAAGCTCGCAGATCAATCAGAATAATCCGGAAGACAAAGCCAAAATGCTGAATTCTACCCATTTTAATCCGGTAGATCTGGTGTGCGGCATAAAAAATTACAAGGGAGAAAAGTTCAACCTGCTGAATTTTGTGGACAAGAACACCGGATTTATTTCGCTTAAATCCAAAAGCGGCCGCGAACTGAAGGCGCTTGAACTGCCCGGGCTGTGGAACGGAGCCATGAGCGACTGGAACACCGTTTTTGTGGAAGTTCCCATCGAAACATTCAATCCGGTGAAAACAGTGAATGATCTGCTCCGGAAAGAGCATCAATAAAAAAAATGCATAAAAAAAGCGGATCAAGAGTCCGCTTTTTTTACAAATTACAGTTCCGTTAATATCATCAGAGCAGGCTCCAGCTTACAATCAAACCTGCCATCACGATGGAAACCATGCTCATCAGTTTAATGAGGATATTGAGTGAAGGGCCCGAAGTATCCTTAAACGGATCACCTACGGTATCGCCCACCACACAAGCCTTGTGATTTTCGGAACCTTTGCCGCCGTAATGTCCTTCTTCCACATATTTCTTGGCGTTGTCCCAGGCGCCTCCGGCGTTAGCCATGAATACAGCCAGCACAAACCCCGAAGCAAGCCCGCCGGCAAGCAAACCCATTACACCTGCCACTCCAAAGAGCAAACCGGTGAGCGTGGGAGCAACGATGGCAAGCAACGATGGGATAAGCATTTCATGCTGAGCACCTTTGGTGGATATTTCCACACAACGAGCATAATCAGGAGTTTCTTTTCCTTCCAGAATTCCCTTTATTTCGCGGAACTGACGACGAACTTCATTCACCATTTTCTGAGCAGCACGCCCGACGGCATTCATGGTCAGACCGCAGAACAAAAACGCCATCATCGAACCGAGAAATGCTCCTGCGAGGACTTTGGGATTCATCAGATTTACTTCGTAATAATTCATAAAATCAACAAAAGATGCTTTGGTGGTTTCTATCACATCACCATTAGCCAGTTGGAGTGTGGTTCTGCCCAGTCGCACCAAACCTATTTTCACCTCTTCGATGTAGGATGCAAGCAGTGCAAGCGCGGTAAGAGCAGCAGAGCCAATGGCGAAACCTTTACCGGTAGCTGCAGTGGTATTTCCAAGCGCATCCAGCGCATCGGTTCTTCTTCTCACTTCGGGATCGAGTTCGCTCATCTGCGCATTGCCGCCCGCATTGTCGGCTATAGGACCATAAGCGTCGGTAGCCAGGGTAATTCCGAGCGTGGAAAGCATCCCTACTGCAGCTATACCTATTCCATACAATCCCTTACTCAGATTTTCGGCTGTAAGCATTCCGGCTGTATCAAAGTTGATGGCACTCAGAAACGAAATCACAATAGCAGCTACAATGGTCACAACAGGAATTGCCGTGGAAAGCATTCCGGTACCGATACCCGAAATAATTACCGTAGCAGGACCTGTGCCTGAACTTTCCGCTATTTTTTGAGTAGGTTTGAAAGAATGAGAAGTATAATATTCGGTTGATTGTCCGATGATGATTCCAGCAAGAAGACCGGCAATGACAGAGAAAGACAATCCCACCCAGTTCGGGATATCAAGCAGGTAAAGAATCAGGAATGTAGCACCGGTAATGAGTAGCGCACTGGTATTTACACCGCGGTTGAGGGCAGCCATGAGTTTTTTCATGTCGGCATCTTCCTTTGTACGAACAATAAAGATTCCCAGAATGGACAAAACCACCCCAGCAGCCGCTATCAGCATGGGCGCAAATACAGCTTTCAGTTGCATTTCAGGCTGTGTCATAAATGCCGAAGCTCCCAGAGCAGCTGTAGCGAGTATCGAGCCACAGTAAGATTCATACAGGTCGGCACCCATGCCGGCCACATCGCCTACATTATCTCCCACATTATCGGCTATGGTAGCCGGATTGCGCGGATCGTCCTCGGGTATTCCGGCTTCCACTTTACCCACCAGGTCGGCACCCACATCGGCTGCTTTGGTGTAAATACCTCCGCCCACGCGTGCAAAAAGCGCCTGTGTGGATGCTCCCATACCAAACGTAAGCATGGTAGTGGTGATGATGATGAGTTTGTGACCCGGATCGGCATCCGGAATAAAATAATTGAGAATGACGAACCAAAGCGAAATGTCAAGCAAGGCAAGTCCTACCACCACTAATCCCATCACTGCACCCGAACGAAACGCAATCCGCAATCCGTGGTTGAGCGATTTCGAGGCTGCAAATGCCGTGCGTGCCGAAGCATAGGTAGCGGTTTTCATTCCGAAGAATCCGGCTAATCCTGAAAAAAATCCTCCGGTGAGGAAGGCAAAAGGCACCCACGAATTTTGCAATCCGAAATAGGCCATCACCCCGAAAATGATTGCCAGTACAATGAATACAATAGTAACCACTTTGTACTGTTGCTTGAGGTAGGACATAGCTCCTTCACGTACGTACTGAGCTATTCTTTTCATCGTATCAGTTCCTTCGCTGTGCTTCATCATGGAGCGAAAGAAGTAAAAAGCAAATCCCAATGCCAACAATGACGACAGAGGAACCAGGTAAAATGATGTGTTTTCCATTTGTTTGATAAGTTATTTAATTATTATTCAGACAATTATACTTTTTCATTAACTCGTTGAACATCAGGAATAAAAAACATTCAATCCATTTTTTTGAAGTATTCTCTGAGAATGGCCAGCGAATACTCTCCACCATGCTGATTAACAAAACCGATGGCACTCGTGTGTGCCTGCTCGTCGGCTGTATCCGAGATCACTCTTACTACCTGAAGTGGCACACCGAAATCGTAACACACCTGAGCCACAGCCGCCCCCTCCATTTCCACACAAACTACAGAGGGCAAATTTCGTATCAGTTCGTTTTTCATTTCCGTTCCGGAAACAAACAAATCGCCGCTGGCTATATCTCCAAGCATCATTTTCGGATTTTTGATATCATTTTCAGCCAGTCGTTTCCGGAATTCCCTGTTGTTAAGCAAAAAATGATGAACAGCATCCGCCATCTGCCGGGTATTTTCATCCGGAATTTCAAAGGAGGTTTTTCCGGTCAGCGGTATTTCAAATCGCCGCATCAGCGGACGTGCATCCATATCGTGCTGAAAAAGCCGCTGTGCAATGACTACATCGCCAATATTCAATTCGGCCGAAATGGCACCTGCCACACCGGTAAAAATTATCTGGTCAACCTTGTATTCCAGAATCAGGTTGGTGGCCGTAGTGGCAGCAGCAACTTTGCCCCATCGGGAGAAAACCGCCACCACCTCTTTTCCGAATAGTTTTCCGGTGTGATATAACCGGTTACCAAGTTCCGTAATGTTTTTTTCGGTGATGGCTCCTATTATTCTGTTCATTTCTTCGGGCATGGCGCCCATGAGTCCTATCATTTGTAATGGTTAATTAGTAGATTGGTTAACAGGTGAATTGGTTAATTTTTCAACCCGTTGCAGCAGCGTTGGGTGTGAATAGTTCACAAACACATAAGCAGGATGCGGAGTGAAGTTCGAAAGCGATTTGGACGAAATCTTTTTTAATGCCGAAATCAGCTGTTCGCCCATTTTATTCTCTTTTACATATCCGTCGGCCTGATATTCATGTTTGCGCGAGAGCACATTCATTGCCAGTCCGAGCATCATGGAGACGGGTGAATACAATATGCCGAAAGCGAGTATATTCAGATGAAACGAAGCCTCTTTGCCGCCCAATGCCTGTGCAAGGACATCGCTGCGGAGTATCAGTCCGAGGAGAAAGAACATCAGCAACGTGTATGGCAGATTTATCAGGATGTTCCTGAGGGTATGTTTGTATTTGCTGTGACCGGCCTCATGCGCCAGCACAGCAACTATCTCTGCGGTATCCAGATCGTTGATAAGTGTATCGTAGAGCACAATTCGTTTTTTCTTCCAGAAACCGGTAAAATAGGCATTTGCCTTAGTGGATCGTTTCGAACCGTCAATGACGAAGATATTTTTCAGTTCGAAGCCAGCTTTCTTTGAAAATTTTTCAATAGCATCACGCAGTTCGCCCGCTTCGAGCGGAGTTTGTTTGTTGAAAAGCGGCACTATCAGTTCGGAATAAAACAGGCTGATAAATAAGCTGACTGAAGTGACGCATGCCCAGGCTATCAGCCAGAAATATTGCGGATTCAGTTGATAAAACCACATGACAAGCGCAATGATTCCGCCACCTAAAACAGCTGTCAGAGCATACCCTTTCAGTTTGTCGAGAATGAAAGTTTTGGGGGTTGTTTTATTAAATCCAAAACGCTCCTCAATCACGAATATATCGTAAATCTCAAACGGAGTGGAAATGATGTCGTTAGCCAGAAAAAGTATTCCGAAGAAAATCAGCGAAACAAGTATCGGATTGGCAGTCCATCGCTGCACTATGCCATCCAGCCACCCGAATCCGCCGAAAACAATCATTAAAAATATGACCAAAAAACTCACCGTTGATGTAAGAAGGCCGAATCTGGTATTCGCCCTGAAATATGACTGTTGTTTTTGGTATTTATCCTGGTCATATATGCCTGAAAGCAGATCAGGAATGGGTTTTTTAGAAGATTTCACGTTGAGAGCCGACAATATTCTTTCCGACACGAAATCGGCTGTTAAAATGACAAGAATAATAAAAAAAACTGTTTGAGGGCTCACAAATTACGTGTTTTAAGGATATTAAATGCAAATATAGTCAAATAAGTTTTTATTCGGACTTTTGAACCGTTTTTTTACAAATATATTTAAATAGGTGTAATATATGTCTTTTGAGGTTATCTTTCACTACTGTTTTCTAAAAAAACAATTGCCTCGATTTTACGTCGTGGCAATTGATAAAGAAGAGCTGTCTGAAATTGAGTGAATGGATTATTTCACCGAATAATCGTTTTTGAAGAAAGCATTTCGGTTCAAATAATCATAACTCATTTTGATGCTTTTCAACGGTTCGAAGTTGTATTTTTCCACCTCTACCACCATATATTTAGCACCGGCTTTATCTGCGTTGTTGAAAATTGCATCAAAGCCCACCATACCGCTTTGTCCGAGCTCCTTGTTGTCTTTGATGTGAAGTATTTCGAAGCGTCCGGGATATTCGTTAAAATAATCCACCGGCCCTTTTTTGCCCATCACTGTCCAGTACACATCCATCTGGAAGAAAACTTTCGCGGGATCTGTATTTTTCAGCATGTAATCATACATGGTTTCACCTTCTATCTTCGCAAATTCAAAATCGTGGTTGTGATATCCAAACCTGAGTCCTGCTGCGTTGCATTTTTCGCCCACCTGGTTGTAATAATCGCAATACGCTTTCAGGTCGGCCAGGGTCTTTGGAACAGGCATCCAGGGTTTTACGATGTATTTCATACCGGCCGCTTTGTGAGCCGCAATTGCAGTGTCCCACCATTTCCATACCTCATCCCAGTTGGTTTCCTTCACATTTTCGGCCAGCGATGCTCCTGCGTGTGATGAGAGCACCTGCATACCGGCGGCATTGATTGCATTCTTAAACTCAGCCGGAGTTAATCCGTAGAATTTTCCATTGTCATAGCCGGCTGCTTCAATGCCGGTGTAGCCCGCCTGAGCAACTGCTGCAATAGTTGCTTTGAAATCTTTCTGAATATCATCGCGTACAGAGTACAATTGAATGTACACATTTTTTCGGGGTGTATTTACGGCTGAAGTCTTCTTTTGCGAGTCGCAACTGATTGTAGCTAAGCTTAAAACCATGAATGTAATGAATATTTTTTTGAACATAATATCGCTTTTAAAAAAATTAAAGGGCATTCCTTTTTTACCGGAATGCCGCTTTAAATTCGTTTTTATTAGTCTAAAATTTTAACTTTTATGTTTCTGTACCACACATCATCACCGTGGTCCTGAAGTCCGATATAACCTTCCCTGTTGGCACCGCCGCAGTTGTTGAGCAATTCATAAGCCAACGGCCATTTTTCCTGGCTGAATTTA
>SAAL01000130.1 GCA_009929445.1 Bacteroidia bacterium | reverse complement strand
TGGACAAATGTCCGGATGTTGTAGGCGTACCATTGTTCAATGGTTGTCCTGATACAGACGGCGACGGTGTTCCGGATTATAAGGACAAATGTCCGACAGAGGCCGGACCGGTTGAAAATAATGGCTGCCCCGAAGAAGCACATGTACTTGTACAGTCGCTGGAAGGCATTCAGTTTGAGTTTGACAGCGATGTAATCAAGCCGGAATCTTATCCGACGCTGGATGCTGCCGTAGAAACGCTGAAGTCAAAAACCGAATTCAATCTTGATGTGAGCGGTCATACCGATAACATCGGCGATGATGCCTACAACCAGAATTTATCTGAACGTCGTGCCAATGCAGTGGTAAAATACCTCACCGATAAAGGTATCAGTGCAGCCAGGCTGAAAGCTGCAGGTTTTGGCGAAACCCAACCGGTAGCTGAAAATGAAACTCCGGAAGGCAGGGCTAAAAACCGCCGCGTAGATTTCAAAGTGAACTATTAAAATACAATTTACTGACAAAATGCTCCATCGATGATTCGGTGGAGCATTTTTTATTTAAAAAATCTTGAATTTGACTCAAATGCAACAATCATTTCTTACATTTGCATGAATCATTTATCCGGAAAACACCCGCTATGAATAAAACAGAAAAACCTGTGAAAACACGTTCGCCCTGGGCGTGGATACCCACTCTTTATTTTGCCGAAGGAATACCCTATGTAGTAGCCATGACTGTAGCCGTAATCATGTACAAGCGGCTCGGCATATCAAACACCGACATTGCCCTTTATACCAGCTGGCTGTATTTACCCTGGGTTATCAAGCCTTTCTGGAGTCCTTTTGTAGATCTGATAAAAACAAAACGATGGTGGATTACCACCATGCAGCTGCTCATTGGTGCAGGGCTCGCAGGTGTTGCTTTTTTAATTCCGGCTCCGTTTTTCTTTCAGGCCACCCTGGCAGTTTTGTGGCTGATCGCTTTCAGTTCTGCTACTCACGATATTGCCGCGGACGGATTTTACATGCTGGCACTCGATAGTGGTCAGCAATCATTCTTCGTGGGAATACGCAGCACATTTTACCGGCTCGCCATGATAGCCGGACAGGGAGTACTCATAATTCTGGCCGGAAGCCTGGAAGTGGCTACCGGAACAGAACCGCTCAAAATCCGGGTACAATCATCCAATACTGCTCAAAGCACGACGGTTATTCCGGATTCATTGCCGACGAATGAAAAACGTACATCCGAAGTTTTTACAGCTTTTCCAGCGAGCTTAACATTAAGCACTACGAATATTTCACCGGAAGAACTCGCAAAAATTAAGGATTTTGCAAAGGTTGAGAATGAAAAGAACGGATTCAACACCTCTGAAACACCAAAAAAAGTCACAGAAGTTCAGGAAAAATCCTCCTGGTGGACCGCTCATATATCAGAGCCGCTTGGTAACTATATTAAAACCAGATTTGGTGAAAAAAGAGACACCGACATACCTTTAATTGTAGGGCAAAAAACGGGTAATGCCGGATTAATTGCTGTAAGACTGAACAGGAAACCCGAACCCGGAAAAGAAATGGTACTGAATACGCGTTTCTCATCTGGCGATAAAAGCATATCGCTTGTAAGTGGAGAAAGGCTGGTTTTCAACGAGAATAACTGGGATAAACCTGCCTGGCTGGTAGTGCAGCTTGACAAGAAACTGACAACCGAAGTGAATGGAACATTCACCGCTGCATCGGGAAATCTGCCGCTGGCCTGGAGTATAACATTTTACATTCTGGCCGGTTTTTTCCTGTTGATATTTATCTATCACCGGTTTGCCCTGCCACATCCAGCGTCCGACGCTCCTAAAAATCACCGTGCAAGCGAAATTATGAGAGAGTTCGGACTGACTTTCAAATCATTCTTCTCAAAAGAGGGAATAGGACTTGCCATTACTTTTATGCTACTTTATCGTCTTGGTGAAGCCATGCTGGTGAAAATGGCATCTCCCTTCCTGCTCGACACACGCGAAGTGGGAGGTCTCGGACTTACAACGGGACAGGTTGGACTCGTTTATGGAACCGTAGGAGTAATTTCACTTACCTTAGGCGGGATAGTAGGTGGGATTGCCGCATCACGTAAAGGACTCAAATACTGGATCTGGCCCATGGCACTCTGTATTACACTGCCTCATTTGGCATACCTTTACCTGTCGTGGTTCATGCCGCAAAACATGTTTCTTGTAAATATGGCAGTAGCAATCGAACAATTCGGGTATGGATTCGGGTTTACGGCATACATGCTGTATCTTATCTACTTTTCAAACGGCGAGCACAAAACGGCTCATTACGCCATCTGCACCGGCTTTATGGCACTCGGAATGATGCTTCCGGGGATGATTGCCGGATGGATACAGGAATTGATCGGATATAACCATTTCTTCATCTTTGTGATGATATGTGCCATACCAACGCTGGCAGTAATTCCGTTCCTGAAGATTGACAGGAGTTTCGGAAAAAAAGAAATTGCAGCAAAGTAAAACGAATTTATAAAAGAAACAGATAATCCTGTTTTTTTAACCGGAATTCTGAGATGCCAAAACTTCCTTCAACCCGAATTCCTTTTTATTCAGGAAAATATCGTTGTGATAATCGTCGAGCTTCCGAAGGAGGTATGACAGCGTTCTGATTTCGTTCTGATTCAGATTTCCGGTCACAATTCTGGATACCAGTTGCATTTCGGGTAAAATTTTAATCACTTCACTTCTTCCGAAATCAGTGATTCTGATTCTTATGCTTCTTCGGTCGTCCTTATCGGGCATCTGCTCGATAAACCCATGATTCACAAGTCTGTTGATAATTTCATTGCCTGACGTTTTTTCCATTACCAACAGTTTCGTTAGCTCAATTTTAGTAAGACTTTCGTGAGTCATCAGTGTGATGAGAAACGAAAAATCATCACCATTCTTCAAATCACTCGAAGCAAGGGCTTTTTTAATATATCCTTTTGCGTACCGATAAAGCAAAACCACCAGGATCGAAATATCGGTGTTCATCTCTGCTTTCGTCGAAGTGTCAAGCCTCCAGTCATCATGTCCACCACTCAAAGCCTGTCTTTTAGAATTTTTTTCAGAAAGTTGATCTTGTAAATACAGAAATTCCAGGAAGTCTGATGTGGAAATCTCAGAATTATTGGCGATGCAAGCATTCTCGTAGTTCTCTAACTGATCAATTATTTCAATCAATATGTTTTTCGTTTTCATTTAGCTGATATTCAATAATCAATAAGATATTTCCCGATTTTTAATTTATAAATATCTGGTTAACAAAGATATTGTTTGTTTTTAATAAAATCAAAAAAAAATCGAACTAAATTTAAAACAAATATGAGCTATAATTGTTTAATTTAGAACGAAAACATTCTAAAATAATTTATATAAAAATGAAACATCGATTTTTTTATTTAGTATTAATAATAACATTTTCTTTCAATGCATTTGCGCAGAACGGGAGTATAAAAGGGCGTGTATTCAATGAAAAGACCAATGAGCCACTTGAGTTTGCTACCGTTCAGATTCAGGGAACAACCATTGGTTCGACTACCGACCTCGATGGAAATTTTATTTTCACCGGAATCACACCGGGATTCGTCAGATTATTAGTTACTTATGTAGGTTTTGAGAAAACTCTATCTCCGGAAATTCAGGTTCAGGGTAATCAGACAGCATTTATAGATATTCCGGTACCCGAAGCATCTTTCGTTTTCAAAGAAGTTGTCGTAAGAAGTAATCTGAATATCAAGCGTATAGAGAGTCCTGTTTCGGTTTTATCCGTTGGAGTGCAGCAGATAGAAAAAACTGCGGGTGCCAACCGCGACGTTTCCAAAGTAGTACAGACTCTGCCCGGAGTGGGTGCTACGGATCCGAACCGCAACGACCTGATTGTACGCGGAGGCGGACCATCTGAAAATGTGTTCTATCTGGACGGTGTTGAGATACCTATTATCAACCACTTTGCCACTCAGGGCTCTTCGGGCGGAGCGGTAGGTATTATCAATCCCGATTTTATCCGCGAAATTGATTTTTACACCGGTGCTTTTCCGGCCAACAGGCCCAATGCGCTGAGTTCTGTCATGGAACTGAAGCAAAAAGACGGAAGTTCGGACCGGATACATTCAAAACTGTCAGTCGGAGCATCGGATGCAGCTTTCACACTCGACGGACCAATCGGCGATAAATCCACATTCATTGTATCGGCACGCCAATCGTACCTCCAGCTCCTTTTCAAGGTCATCGGGCTGCCGTTTCTACCCACTTACAACGATTTCCAGTTGAAGTACAAATATAAAATCGACCAGAAAAATGAAATAACATTTATTGGACTCGGTGCCATTGACAATATGACACTCAATACCGATCTGCAGGATACAGGAACTGAGGCTCAGAAGTATCTGCTAAACTACCTGCCGATATACAAACAGTGGAATTACGTGGTTGGAACCGTTTATAAGCACTTTGGCGACAATCATTACGACACGTGGGTACTGAGCCGCAACATGCTCCGAAACAACAACTTCAAATACAGAAATAACGACGAAAACCTGCCAAAAATCTCCGATTACACATCGGACGAAGCCGAAAACAAAATCCGCTTCGAACGAATGTATCCGGATTTACCCGTAAAACTTCTGTTCGGGGGTGGGCTGAAATATTCACATTACATAAACGAAACAAACAGAAAAATCTTCAAAGACGGACAGCTCAGCGATTTGCAATACAGTACCGATTTGAATTTACTGGGATATCAGGCCTTCGTACAAGCCTCCGATTCGTATCTGGATGAAAGGTTAAGGTTGTCGCTTGGATTAAGTACCATTGGCAACAATTACAATAAAAACATGAGCAATCCGCTCAACCAATTATCTCCAAGGCTTTCACTTTCTTACAAACTGAACGACAAGCTGGATTTTAACTCTAATTTTGGCAGATATGCCATGCTGCCTGCTTACACTACATTGGGATACAAGTATACAACCGGAGGTGAATATGTAAACAAAAACGAAAAGCTCAAATCGATAATTTCCAATCAGGCTATTGTTGGTTTTGACTATCGTCCGGCAGAAAAACTGAGGTTTACACTCGAAGGATTCTACAAGCAGTATATGAATTATCCGCTTTCCGTTGCCGATGGATTAAGCATTGCCAGCAAGGGGACTGACTACGGTCAGGTGGGCGACGAGGAAATCATCTCAACCGGTAAAGGAAGAGCTTACGGAGTAGAATTTCTGGCTAAAATCATTGAATGGAAACAGCTCAACACTTCGCTGACCTATACGTTTTTCAGAAGTGAATTCACCGATAAAAACGAAGTTTACCGACCATCAAGCTGGGATACAAGGCACATGCTCAACCTGATAAGCAGTTACAAATTCGCCGGAAGCTCGAACATTGCAACACGGTGGCGCTTCGTAGGCGGTGCACCTTATTCACCAATCGATATGGAGCTGTCTGAAAACAAAGACGCCTGGAGCGTAACCAATCAGGCAATCGTTGATTACAGAAATTTCAACTCACTTCGCCTTAAAAATTCACATCAGCTTGATATAAGAATTGACAAAGAGTTCTATTTCAAAAAATGGGTGTTGAATTTGTACACCGATATTCAGAATGCCTATAATTTCAAGTCACAAAGTCCGCCGATATATACCAACCGGGATGCCGAAGGAAATATACTGAAACACCCAAGCAACCGCGAAGACCTGCAGGGATTACGTATGATTGAAACGTATAACGGCACCATTCTGCCCACTATCGGGATAATAATCAAAATATAACGTTCGTTTTATAACAAAAATACAGATTTTGTAATCAAACTCATAATAAAAGATGAAAACAAAAACATTTAACTTAGCAATAGTCCTCATTTCGGCTGCAATTTTATTCTCCTGCAAAGCAGCAGACAAGACTCCCGAAGTAGTACCCACATACACCTATGGCACAGCCGGCAACGGAAGTCAGATCACTTTGAAATTTGAAAAAGGCAAGTCGCATAACCATCCGCTGTATGCTGTGTGGCTGGCCGACAGTACCGGAAAGTACATTCAGACACTTTATGTATCGGAAAGTATCGGGAAAGGGACTTTCAAAAGAGCAGACCGGAACACCGGAAAATGGATGCCGGGTGAAATTCAGCGTCCCGCAACACTGCCTTACTGGTTTCACGAACGCAATATAACAAACGAACGCGGCACCCTGCTCCCCACACCCGAACGGCCTGTAGTGGATGCTTATACCGGAGCCACACCACTTTCGTCATTCGAAATGGTGCTGGCAACCGATGAAAAACTTAACGGAAAGTATCAACTTTATCTTGAACTAAATCAATCGTGGGATTGGAACGAATACTGGACCAACAATAAATACCCCGACAACAAGGAATATAAAACATCCAGCCAGCCGGCAGTGGTTTACATGGCCGCTTTCGACACCAACGACCCGAAAACCATAGAACTGAAACCTGTCGGTCACAGCCATTACGCCGGCGAGAGCGGTGAGTTGTTTACCGATTTGAGTACGTTGTCCACGGCTTTGAAAATTGCAAAGAAAATTACGATCTCGGTAAAATAAACTTACAGAAAGAACATTCGTCTGAATTGCATAAAAAAAGCTGTATTTCCTGACAAGGTCTTTGATTGTCGGAAATACAGCTTTTATAATTTTTTACCGCTATTATCCCGTCCTTTCAATCGATTTTTCATAACTTTGCACCTTAAAATAAAGCGAATAAAATGAAAATACTGATATTAGGCGCCGGAAAAATGGGCACTTTTCTCACCGATGTGCTCTGTATTCAGCACGAAGTGGCTCTCTACGATACCGACGCGCGTAAACTGCGATTTGTTTTCAACACGCTGCGGCTTACTCAGTTGGATGAAATCAGGGAATTTGAGCCAGAGTTGTTAATTAATTGTGTTACACTTAAATATACCATCGAAGCATTCGAAAAGGTGTTGCCTTATATTCCTCAAAACTGCATCATTTCAGACATTGCTTCCGTGAAAACCGGGCTGCAGGAATATTATGAAAAATGCGGACGACGCTATGTGTCCACCCACCCCATGTTTGGTCCTACGTTTGCCACACTCGATAACCTGAGCACGCAAAGTGCCATTATCATCTCCGAATCCGACCACATGGGAAAGGCATTTTTCAAAGATTTGTACCAGTCGCTGCATCTCCGGATTTTTGAATACAGTTTTGAGGAACATGATGAGACCATCGCTTATTCGTTATCCATTCCGTTTGCATCCACGCTTGTTTTTGCATCGGTGATGAAACATCAGGAGGCTCCGGGCACCACTTTCAAACGGCACATGGATATAGCTAAAGGACTGCTTTCAGAAGATGATTTTCTGTTGTCTGAAATTCTATTCAATCCTCACACTCCCAGACA
>SAAL01000033.1 GCA_009929445.1 Bacteroidia bacterium | reverse complement strand
AAATATCTTCGATATTTTTAAACTATTGTTATCGAAATCATTTAAAACAGCACGAAAATTAAATAAAATAAGACTATTGATCTCTATGTTTTAAAAGTCGAGACGAATTCTATTTATAAATATTCAAGGAAGTACAAAAATAGCGATTTTTCATGGAAATTGAAAATGGTAGTTTCATTTCTGTAATGGAATAAATTAAAGCACTCAAACAAAAAAAGATTGCCGGTCACCGGCAATCTTTTCTATTATATTCTCAGGATTGTGTTTACTTCACAAATTTGATGATTTCCGTTTTTCCTTCTACAACAGCTTTAGCAATGTAAACTCCGCGAGAAATGTATGATAAATCGACGGTAGAGACATTTTCCCGAGATACAATCAGACGTCCGTTCAAATCAAACACCTGTACATTACCGGCATTACTTAAATGTAATGTATTGCTGTTAAAGTAAATTTTCGCATCGAAAATGTTGTCAAAACCAGTTGAAATTTTTTCGATTAGTTTAATATTGTCCAAATAATAATTTCCGGCAGGAGTGGTAATTCCTAAATCCAACACAAACGAATTCCCTGAAGTAGCTCCCTTTAAAGGATATTCTTTTGTAATCCAGACATTAGGATCGCCTTGAGCCGGGTATCCTTCATCTTCATACACTTTAGTTCTATCCACGTAAATTTGCATCTTCTTATAATTATTTTCAATACCTTCTCCACTTAAGAGGTAAATATCAAACTTAATTTTATCATAGTCAGCGATTGTTTTTCCGCTTGGTAAAACAACATTAAGTTTTAATAAAGCATCCCAACCTGTTGTAATAATATGCACTGATTTTTCAGTAGATTTAGTTGGGTTTGCTTTTACAGTTGCGGTCCCGTGAGGTGCCTCCCATTCTTGCATTGTTAGTTCTTCATTTATTGAATTAGATTCAAAATCTGCGACAGTTATTACAGGTGTAGCAGCCTCTGCCGGAACCAATTCAATATCATCAATCAAATATTCGCAATCATTTTTTACAAGTTTCAAGATCAAATTCCCGGCAGGAATTGGCAATATAGAAGAATTGGATAGTGAAAACTCAATAGTTTTCCAAACACCTTTCTCGGCACTCCCCCAAAGTCCTGCCCAACCGACTGTTCCAATTTTTTCAGTATTACCCATTGTGTAATTATTCGGAGTAGAAAAAACTTCAAGTGAAGGATAATCGATATCTGTTCCTCCCACCACTAAATATTTCACTCTCAATTTTGAATACTGTGTTTCAGCTCCTGCCGGCAGTGTTATATTTTCAAAGTACAGACCCATGTAGCTTGCTTTTAGCACTCGCAACACTTTGGCAGAAGCATTTCCGGTAGTATAAGTGTTAGCTACAACTTCAATTGTACCTGCATCCCAAACGGATACCACTCCGCCTTTTGAGCCTATTTCAGCTTCTTCGAAAGTTACTTTTACCGGAGTAGCAGCATACGTGTAAAAACCATAAGTAAAAATAGAAAATAAAATTAGTAAAGTTTTTCTCATAATTGTAAATTTTTTAAAGTTAGTATTGTTTTTTGTTGTTAAGTGTCTTATCGGTAAAAATACAAATATATCACAAATAATTCTGTATAAGTTACCTGAATGTATCAATTACTTTCAGATTTATTACATTTTAGTATACAAAATCAGTTTCTATATATAAAACTCAATTTAAATCTATCATATCCAAAATTTTTATCTCCACATTCCTGAAATCACACGGATGACTTTCGCTTTGCAGGCAGATGGTTCCTTCGGTCAGCTGAATTTTTCCACCGTTGAGAGGAAGCAGTTTTGAAAATGTTGCATCGCGGTCATCAAGCTGAGGCTTTTCGTAGGTCATCACCTGCTCGTCGTTGATAAAATGCCTGATGATGCTGTCGCCGTGAACTTCCACCTCTACCCTGACCCACTCATCCGTTCGGATAGTGCTGCCGGAAGAATTGGTGCAATGCTCCAGAATCAGCTGATTATTGATTACAATATTGGTTCCCGGGGTACAAACATTTCCGGTTGATCTTTCACCGATAGAATCACCTCCGAGCAACTGCACCTCGATGGATGTGGGGAAATCCTGGTCCAAATCCATTGATTCAGGTGTTTGCCCGTGAATCAAAATTCCGGTATTCTTATAGCCCCACTCAGGACCGCCGGGACATTGCTCACCCAAAATCCGGTATTCAAAACGGACAATATAGTGAGAAAATTTATCGTTGTAAAAAATGTGTCCGAACCGATCGTCAAAAGTTTCATAGGCATCATAGCGCACTTTCAGTATGCCGTCTTCAAACCTGAACGTGTTACCAAAGTTTTCTCCGGCTTTGTAACCCTTAATTTTCACCGTCCACCCTGTCAGGTCCTTTCCATTGAAAAGCGAAATCCACTCGTTTGTTTTTTTCACGGAAGCACAGCCGGTTAATAAAATTATCAGCAGAAAAAATGAAAATTTAGATACATTCGTTTTCATAGAAAAAATGATTTAATTATGAGGTTCTTTCTGACTTCTAATTTCTGATTTCTGATTTCTGACTTAATTATGGTGCGTCATATCCAGTTTTATTTTCATCAGCTCCTCCAGTTCCCAAACCGGACGTTCGATATCGTAAGGAATCGGCATATGGGAAAATTGTTTGAAATAGAGCAAGCAAGCATCTTTCCACCACACAGCATCTCTCGATTGGATTTTCAACCGCGACTGAACGTGCCCGAATCTTTCTGCATCGACATATTTCTCCAGTTTATCCCACGTTTTCTGATAATCTCTCACCTCCTGTACTCCTGAATCATAGGTGTAGCAAAGTTCGTCCCAAAGGGATTTTCCGCTTTTCATCCCGTGATTCCACGGCACGTGGTGAAACCAGAGAATCAGATTCTCCGGGCAGGTTCCGATGTCGTTGAACTGCTCACGAAGCGGCGAATTGTACTGGCTTACGGCATTGCTGCCTGAGGTAGTACGGTCAAAGCCAATTCCCGTTTCGTTCGCATTGTGATAGTATTTTGGCAGCCAATCCGGTCGTGCTCCGGGCACTTCGCACCAGGGTTCCGGACCATAGTGATGTCCCCAGGCAAAAAGATGATGTAAACCCAGCGGCATCATGTATTTTACGACCGACTCGCGCGAGGAAAGCATCATTTCTTTCACCGGTTCAATGAAATTTTTATCGCCGGTAAATGTCATTTTCAACCACTCGTCGGCAATCTGTTCGGAAGTGAGTTCGTGATTCCACGCCAATCGTCCGAATGCGTACCAGTTGGCCTGCGCAAAGTGATTTCCGCACTAGTTGAGGTCTTCGCCGATATTGGCAACGCCTGCAATAGCCGTAATCTTTTGATTGTAAATAGAGCCATCAGTTGTTTTAGCCACCGTTGAGCCTTCACCTTTGCAATAGGTATCGCTTTCCAGGCATTCTTTCCACATCGGAGCCAGATAGGCAATGTGGTTAGAGAAACCGAGGTATTCCTGGGTAATCTGCAGTTCAGGCATAACCGGCGTTTTTTCCATCGCTCCGAACAGCGGGCTGAATGGTTCTCGTGGCTGAAAATCAACCGGTCCATTTTTCAGTTGAATAATAACGTTGTCTCTGAATTTTCCATCAAAAGGCTTGAATTCCTTGTAAGCCTGTTTGGCACGGTCGTCTCCGTCGGGATTATAGACAAAAGCCCGCCACATGACAATTCCTCCAAATGGTTTCAATGCATCAGCAAGCATATTGGCGCCATCCACGTGAGTACGACCGTAGTCCATGGGGCCTGGAAGTCCTTCTGAATTGGCTTTGACCAGAAATCCTCCGAAATCGGGAATCATCGCATAGATTTCCTTTGCTTTTTCCTTCCACCATTTCTGTACTTCCGGATTCATCGGATCGGAATCTTTCAATCCGCCAAGCTCTTTGGGCGATGAAAAATTAATGGAAAGATAGGTTTTGATGTTGTAAGGACGAAGTTCGCCGGCAATAATCTTAACTTTTTCCAGGTATTCTTTTGACAAAATCTGTGGCGAAGCATTCACGTTGTTGAGCACCGTTCCGTTGATTCCGACGGATGCATTTGCCCGTGCATATGCTTTGTAAAGCGGTGATATTTTTGCAGGAAGTTCGTCCCAGCGCCAGATGGAATAACCGGCGTAACCGCGTTCCACCGTACGATCCAGGTTATCCCAGTGATTGAGCAACCGGTGGTTGTATGCCGGTTTTTCAATGATGTTGAGATTTCTATCAAACTGATTGGTTTGAATCAGGCGAAGCAAATGAAATACTCCGTACAACAATCCGGCATCCGAATTTGCAGTTACAACCGTATAGATTTTGTTTTTCTTATTTACCGACTTTAAAATATAGCCCTCGTTTCCAAGCGATTTGAGCGTTTTTTCAAATCCAAATGATTTGATAGTTCTGTTTTTCGAAGTACCAATCACCAGCACTTTATCTGTAAGTGCTTTGTTAGCTGGCAGATAACTTCCGGTTAACAACTTCCAGGCTTCCTGAAATTCGTTGATGGCCAGCACATTGTTATCGCCCATCAGACCGCTGAAGTGATGGACACCTTCCTGACTTGTATTAAAACGAAGCCACAGTCGGTGTCCATCTTCAGCATGAACTACAAAAAGATTAATAAAAACTACGAGAAAACAAAATGCTATTTTTTTCATTATTATTCGTTGAAATAAGATTATACGCCTGCAGCAGCCAAAATAAAAGTCTGCAAGCTGCATTTGAGTGAGAAATCCGGATTATTCTGCTCCGCCGTCAATCGTTTTAATCGTTCCGTCATCGTTGTATTCGAGTTCAACCACTTTCATGCTTCGCAACCAGGTACGCCCGCCCGAAGGTACACTGTCGTGATGGAAAAGATACCATTTTCCTTTTATTTCCACAATGGAATGATGTGTTGTCCAACCCACAACAGGAGTGAGAATAACGCCCTGATATACAAAAGGTCCGTAAGGATTATCGCCGATTGCGTAGCAAAGAAAATGGGTATTTCCGGTAGAGTACGAGAAGTAGTATTTTTCGTTGTATTTGTGCATCCACGATGCTTCAAAAAAGCGCCGGTCGTGGTCTCCGGCTTTCAAAGGAGTGCCGTCTTTATCAACAATCAACACATCGCGTGGTTCTTCGGCAAATCCGAGCATATTCTCACTCAATTTTGCCACTTTCCCACACAAAGCAGGCTCATCATCAGCCGGTTCATGGCCACATTCGATGGCTTTGTTGTTTCGGTAGCGTTGAAGCTGACCGCCCCAGAGCCCACCGAAATAGAGGTAACAGGCACCGTCTTCGTCGGTAAAAGCACAGGGATCGATGGAATAGCTTCCGGGAATGTGATTACTTTCGGCCACGAAAGGTCCTTCGGGTCTGTGGCTCGTGGCAACTCCGATGTGAAATACATCGTTTTTATCTTTGAGCGAAAAATAGAGGTAGTATTTTCCATCTTTTTCCGCCACATCCGAATCCCACAGCTGGCGGCCGGCCCATGGAATATCTTTCACGCTCAGCACTACGCCATGATCAATCACCTCACCATCAATATCTTCCATTGAGAAAACGTGATAATCTCGCATATCAAAATGATCACCGTTGTCGTTTTCCGGTATTCCGGCTTCTACGTCGTGTGATGGATAAATATAAATTTTGCCGTTAAAAACATGGGCAGAGGGATCTGCCATGTAATGATCGGGTTGGTTGATTAAATATCTTGGTTTTTTCATTATTATTATTTTTTTACCCCCAACCCCTGAAGGGGAGTCTTTTTGGGGTATTTTTTTGTGATACTTATAAATTTTACGTTATTTCCCTAAGAGAATCAGGGATTTATTTCGTCTGTTTAGCTTCCTTGATAATGGATTTCACAACCGGTTTTGGCTCGAAATTACGATCAAAAAGCAAGGAGTAATCGGTTCTGCCTCTTACAGGCCAGTTGTTTCTCCAGGATTGTCCGTCGTAAACTCCCCAGAGCGTTACACGTTCTAATATATCGCTGTGTTTCAGGAATAATTTGAAAATATCATTGTAACGATTATTCAAAGCTATTGAAACAGAATCCGGAAGCCCTTCGGCGTATGGATTAAGTTTTTGCTGATATTCGAAGCTGGCCGAAATTTCGGCACCAACATCTATACCCGGTCTTGGAAGAACGGTAACATCGAGTTCGGTAATCATCAGTTTCACGCCGGTTTCAGCAAAAGCAAGCATGCTTTTTTCGAATTCATCCAAATCAGGGAAAACCATGTCCATGTGTCCTTGAAGTCCTACTCCGTCAATTCTCACCCCTTGGCTTTTCAGGTCTTTAACCATTTTCACCACCGTATTTCGGCGTCCTTCGTGAGACATGGAATAGTCGTTGTAATACAAATCTGCATCCGGATCGGCTTCGTGTGCAAACTGAAAAGCCAGCCTGATGTAATCTTCTCCGATAATCTGGTAAAATTTGGAGTTGCGCCACGAGCCATCGTCTTCGAAGGCTTCGTTGACTACATCCCACCCTTTAACCTTTCCTTTGTAACGGCCAACAACTTTAAAGATATGATTTTTCATCCGTTCAATCAACACTTCACGGGTTACATCTTTGCCGGTTGCATCGGTAAAAAACCATTTGGGAGCCTGAGAATGCCAAACCAGTGTGTGTCCAATGATGTACATGTTGTTTTCTTCGCCAAATTTCACAAACTGATCAGCCAGTTTAAAGTTAAACTCACCTTCCACAGGTTGTAATTCTTCACTTTTCATGCAGTTTTCGGCCGTGATAGAATTAAAGTGATTTTTGATAATGGCAACACTACTCGAATCAGCTTCGGTAATCTGAGCCTCATTCATTGCCACTCCAATCAGAAATTTGTCTTTCAGCGCATCCTTCAAAGTAACTTTGTGATTAGCACATCCCGTCAAAGCAACGAATAAAAGCGTAAGAATGTAAAAAATCTTTACTTTTTGTGTGTTTTTTTTCATACGAATATTTATTATTTTTAAATTATTGTCGTATGGAACACGCCATCGATTTTCATTCTCTTGAGTGAAAATTTGTTTTAATGGCTGTTTCATAATCTTAATATTTAATTGATTCATATTATTGTCTCTGTTCGATTTCCATATTAATTTTATCAATCACGTCATCTTCCAGTTCATATTTTGAAATGGTGAACATGGCCAGCATAAGTAACAATGCGGGAATCACTGCTACAAGCCAAAGAATGCCCTGTTGTACCAAAGGAGATTGCGAGACGGTATTTTTTTCGTCAAATTTAACCATTGCCAGCACAAAACCCGGCACAACACCGCCCAGCGCCATTCCTGCTTTGAAAAAAATACCTGTGAGTGCGTTTACAATGCCTGAAATACGTCTGCCGGTAGTATGCTCGCCGTATGAAATAACTTCAGGAACCAGCGCCCACATATATCCTGTAGCTACAATCACTCCGGTAGATTTTATAAACTGAGCTGTAAGCACAAGCCATACCTGTGTTTTAAGTGCGGGGATAACTGATACAATGTAGAGAATGAACATACCGAAAATGGCAATTGACAAGAAAACGTAGAACATTTGTTTTTTCCCGATTGCCCTTTTGATAGCCGGAACCATCGGCATAAAAATAAACGCAGGAATAGATCCGAGAGCAGCAAAATAAGGCAGCATATCAGGCGCATGTACGTTGTAAATCATGTAGTAAGAGCCGGCAGAGTTTCCGATAGCCATCATGGCAAATGCGGTGATGAAAAAGAACGCCAGCACGCGCAGCGGACGATTGCGTTTGAATTCTGTCCACAGGTCTGAAACCTTCACATGTTCCATATCTTTATCGTCCATCACCACCCGCTCTTTTGTTTGGGTAAAACTGAAAATCAACAGCGCCAGACCTGCCAGTGCGTAGATTGTCATGGTGATAAACCAGGCTTTACCCGATTCCGGTGAGTTGATTTTTCCATCGGGCGAGAGTGATTTTACAATAATCGGAATGCCGTAAGCAACGGCCAAACCACCCAAATTGGCCAGGAACATCCGCACCGAAGTGAGTTTAGTGATTTCGTCGGTATCGCGCGTAAGCGATGCATTGAGGGCACCGTAAGGCACATTTACCAGCGTGTAACACATGGATAAACCTACATAGGTGATGTAAGCGTAAAGCAATGAACCGGAAAATCCGTTCCAGAAACAAAGGATGGCGAACCCTGTAAGCGGTATTCCGCCCAACACCAGATAGGAACGGTATTTGCCTATTTTCGGATTTCGCTTATCTACAAATGTTCCTACAATAGGATCCCAAACGACATCTATCAACCTCACAATCAGAAACATCACAGCTGCCGTAGCGGCCGGAAGTCCAAAAACATTCGTGTAAAAAATGAGCAGGTATTGCGCAACTGTCTGATAAATAAGATTTTGTGCCAAGTCGCCCGATCCGAAACCGATACGTTGCACCCACGAAAGTTTATAAAATCCTTTCGATTCACCTTTTGTCATTGTGTTTAGTTCCATTTATTTGATAAGTTTTAGTTTATTATTTCTACGATTGCACTTATTTTTTCAATTAATCAGATTATTTCCGAATAAAAGCAGAATTCTGGTTTATTGTTGAATCACCTTTTTATACTCTCCGGAGCGCCTAAGTAGCTCGGTTTCAATCCGCCTGTATCTATCATTATTTTTTGCAAAACAATGCCCGGTTCCAATACCCGGAAGCGGAGCGTATGTTTTCCTTTTTTGTTGAAATTATGTTTTGTAATGGTTTGATTAATGCTTTTTGCCTGCCATCTTTCCATTTTTCTCACATCGTATTTGTCGTTAATATTCACGATCTGCTCTTGCTGTCCATCCACCGAAACGGCGTAGCGAAGGCCTTTGTTTTCGTTGAAATTAAGAGTTGGCGATACCAGGATATAAACTGGAAATTCTCCTTCCGATTCAAGTTGGAAATCATATTCCAAGTAAATATTTTCGTTCGAATTTGGATAATAATTTTGTGGAAAAGTGGTGATTCCGGAAAGGGTTTTTCCCAGATTTGGGATAATTTCCCATCGAACATTCACCGACTCATTCTTTCTGGAGAAATTTGCTGCCTCCATGGAAATATAACCGTCTTTTTCCGTAAAAATGCCTTTATTCGTCGGTTCAACCCGCACTACGGCAGGCATCACGCTTCGTTCGGGCTGCTGCCAGTAGGTGTAGCCAATCCGCACCTGATCCATCATGTGCGCCCATTTTCCACCTGAAATCACTGTATTGTAATGAACAGTCAACAGCGAATCCCGGTCAAAACAAGCCTTTACTTTATCTGCCCAGAAGTTTGCTTTGGGGTTGTTTTGTTTTGCCAATTCCTTGTTTTTGGCTACCGCAAAATACATTTCATACAGGTTTGAAAATGCGTTTATCGGAAAAAGTACCAGTTGGTCAAAAGCATCCAGGCTCTCAGCCGGAATCTGCTGATAAAGCCGGAATGCGTCAAGCGCCAGCGCCCTGAAATCATTCATTACGGTTTCGAATTCGTTGTAATTTTTCAGGCTGTAGATGGTATCGTTCAGCAGTTCAGGTGTAATCCTGCGGCTGTATTTGGTGTAAGTGTCTATCAGTCGGGCTGCTTCTTTCGAGTATTTTTCTCCAAATTGTGCGGCACACCATTTTTCGGTGTGGCTGAGCAGATTTTGTGAATTGAACTGAGCCGGATTCCAGGCCATATCCAGGAAGAAGTTTATGGGATATTCCATCGGTTTCAAATCGCCCACATTTACAATCCAGATTCGGTCTACTCCATGGCTGTACGTGAGGTTCATTTGTTCCCAGATGCGCTGTATCTGGCTCACGTTGATCCATTTGTAATTGCGCGGACCGCCCACGTAGTCGAAGTGATAATACATTCCATATCCGCCTTTGTGTGCTTTTGCTGCCGGATCGGGCAGTTTGCGCACGTTTCCCCAGTTGTCGTCGCAAAACAGCAATGTAACATCTTCCGGCACGCGCATTCCTTTATCGTAATAATCCTGCACTTCCTTGTAGAGTGCCCAGACCTGCGGTGTTTCCGTGATTTTTTTTCCTGAAACTTTTTTGATGATATTTCGCTGTTCTTTCACGATTTTTTCGAGCAGTTTGATGTTGCTTTCTTCGCTCATCGGTTCGTCGCCGTCGCCACGCATGCCGAGCGTAACCACCGTTTCGTAATTTTTCATCCGTTCGAAACCCGACCGCCAGAATTCAGCCAACACTTGCTGGTTTTTGCTGTAATCCCATTTTCCTGTTCCATATTTGCTCCATTCGGCATGTGCCCGCCCCATCGGTTCGTGGTGCGAGGTTCCGATAACGATGCCCATCTTATCTGCAAGCGGTCCGTTTTCCGGATCATCATCGTAAAAAGCATTTCCCCACATGGCAGGCCAGATGAAATTTCCTTTCAGCCGGAGAATCAGTTCAAACACTTTTTCGTAAAACAAATGATTAAACCCTCCGAAAGTGGCTTTCGACCATCCGGACAAAGCCGGTGCTTCATCGTTCAGGAAAATGCCGCGATATTTCACGGCAGGCTCTCCGGCGGAAAATTTTCCCGGTTTTATGAATATTTTTTCCGATTTTCTCACCGGAACATCCGCCCAGTAATACCAGGGAGAAACTCCCATCTGACGGGAAAGTTCATAAATCCCGTAAATGGTACCCCGCAAATCGCTTCCTGCAATGACCAGAGCTTTTTCAACTCCATCTGCAGGATTTTCAATAGTCTGAATAATGAATTTTTCGTATTTTCCTTCCAGATCTGATTTCTCAATCAACTTACTGATTAGTTGATTTTTACCGTAAGTTCCTACAATAATCTTTACGTTTTGATTTAAGGATGAATTCGTGGAAAAAACCTTTAACCCTGTTACCGTTTCAATATCCGTCCGGAGATGTGAAACAGCGTTTTTCACACCGTCATACTCATTTTCATCAACTAAAATCGCTATTGGTTTTTTTGAGTCGGTAAGTTCCCAAATCCCGCTTTTTTCGGTGAAAGAGATGAAAGAGGGCGCATCCTGAGCCGACAACAAAGCGACCTGGATAAGCAGAACAAATAGTATGAATAATTTTGAAATGTTCATTTTTTACTGTTTTTACTGAAATACCGGATTTTTCGTGCCCCACCAGTTTGTCCAGCGTGCAAAATCTGCGTTGGGATAAGGATGTTTTTCCACTTTCGTGTCCACATTCATTTTTCCAAGCAAAAATTTATCAATAAATGCTTCCACTTCAGCCCGTTGAAAATCGGGAAGCTGACAATGTCCGTGTCCACCCGCGATGGAAAAACCAAATCTGTCGGCAATTCCGAAAGCTTCCCACACACGTCCGGCAGCTTTACAGGACACGTAGCCCGATTCATCGGCCAGCCATTCGTAATCGGGGTTTCCCAGACAGAGAAGTGCTCTGGGAGCCACCATTGCCATCAGTTCGTGATGATCAAACGGCAATTTCGATACATCTTTTGAAAACCTGAATAAATCTTCCATAAACCACACATGACTGGTTTTGCCCAGCGTTTCCACATTTCCCAGTGTTTCGGACACGCGCCAGGCTGCTGCGCCTCCTCCACCCGATTCCTGGGCTATGGTGAGTGCTATCCGTTCATCAAATGCTCCGGCATAAAGTGCCATTTTCCCTGCAAATGAACAGCCTGTAATCCCGATGTAATTCAGGTCAACTGGCAGTTTTTCTGCTACCAGTTCCAAACCGTCAATCAGCCGGCTCACACCCCACGACCAGGCGCTGTAAGCGCCCATGTGCACCAATTCCGGATAAAGTTTGTTAATCGGCTCGCTTCCCCGTTTTTGCTGCCAGGCCATAACCTGTGCAAAATTGAACGGTATCTGAACAATGTTTCGTGTGGAAAATAAATCAGGGGGCAGACTTCCCGAACCTCTCCCAATACCGATTACAGCAGGAAAAGGACCTTTTCCTTCGGGTAAAATAATATTTGAAGTTAAGGTTAATGTCTCTCCATTCACCGTAATTTTTACCATAAGTGTATCATTTTCATATTCGGCCGTGATGTTTTTTGGTCGAGCCGGTTTGATACCAATTTCATAATGCTGAATTTCTGCCCCTATTTCGTTCCGGCGTTTGCTCCAATCCCTGAATTTCGTGGATCTGCCTTTTCCGTTTGACCAGGAAAAGGGATCGGTCAACGGCTCAATAACCGGTAGCTGGCTAAGATCAGGCATCGCCGGTTTTGCAAATTTCTCTCCTCTGTTTTCCACCTTGAAAACAAGTGGGATTTTCCCGGCTGAAAAACCTGCGATTGGAAAAACGATCAGCAGAATCAGTATTACCCGGAGATTATGTATTTTATTTATTTTCATAAAATTCATGCGCTATTTACCCGTCAACACTACTTTTCCGGCTTTTAATCCATCTGCTTCAGTATAAATATTGATATTGCCTTTCTGCCCTTTTATCCCTTTCACAATCACAAGGCAAAGACCGTTGAAAGCATTTCTCTCCCTTGAATTAAACGGAGTAAAATCGGTTTGATCCCCGTTGTCGGTAGCGACAATTTCACCCGGACCTTCGATGCTGAAACGGATTTTGTTGTTCGAGTGCGGGACCGTTAAACCATCTTTATCCACGATTTTCACTGTGATAAAAGCCAGGTCGTAACCGTCTGATTTTATCGTTTTTCGGTCTGCTTCGGCAGTCAATCCAACAGCTTTTCCGGTAGTTTTCACACTGTTTTCAGCCCATTTCTTCCCGTTTTTATACGCCACAGCTCTCAGTTCGCCGGGTTCATACGTCACATCATCCCAGCGGAGGCGATATTCAAGGGGCTGTTTTTTCTTTCGTCCGAGTGTTTTTCCGTTCAGGAAAAGTTCTGCTTCATCGCCTGAGGTAAATACATGAACCGGTGTGATTTCGCCCTTTCGTTCCGGCCAGTTCCAGTGAGGTAGAATATGAACCATAGGCAATTCAGGACGCCAACGAGATTGATAAAGGTAGAAACGGTCTTTTTTGAATCCGGCCAAATCAATCATTCCACAATAAGAACTTCGGGCCGAATAATACGGCGTGGGCTCTCCCAGATGATCCCAGCCTGTCCACACAAACTCGCCTGCAACGAAAGGATGTTGATCCTGCATGCTGAAAACCTTATCGGCCGAAGAACCGAAATCCACGGCGTACAGCTCGTATGAACTTACGTGCGCCAGCCTGGAATCTCCTCCCCTGCCGTCACGTACAATAGAGCTGTTACTTTCGGTAACCGGAAAAAAATAGATCCCTCTGCTGCTGAATGCGGAAGCTGTTTCGCTGCTGAAAATCATTTTTTCAGGAAATTTCTCATGGAAAGCACTGTATTGCGGAGCAGTGCGGATTCGGTCGGTTCCTTCGAATTCCGGTTCCTGACGGATGCCTTCGCCCTGATAATTCAACCCAATAACATCGGGAACTGCCGGAAGTTCCATGTCGGGTTTTGCGTAATTCATCGAAAGTGTAGTAGGGCGAGTCGGGTCTTCCTCCCGGATAATATCGTTTAATTGTTGTGCCAATGCTGCACCTTTTTCAGCCGTGTACTGCTCGCCCACTTCGTTTCCGTAGCTCCATAGTATTACAGAAGGATGATTTCTGTCGCGACGAACAAACGAACGTAAGTCGGCTTCAGCCCAATCGTTGAAAATAAGATGGAAATCAAGCGGTGTTTTTTTTCGTTCCCACGAGTCAAATATCTCATTCACCACCAGAAATCCCATTCTGTCGGTCAATTTCAAAAGTTCTGGTGATGGAGGATTGTGTGCCATGCGAATAGCGTTGCAACCTGCCTCCTGAAGCATTTCGAGCTGGCGTTCGGCAGCGCGGACATTGAAAGCAGCTCCCAGCGAGCCAAGGTCGTGATGTTGATTGACGCCTTGAATTCTGATAGGTTCTCCATTTACAAAAAGCCCTTTGTCAGGATTAAATTCCACCTGTCGAACACCAAACCGGGTCTCGTACCGGTCGATAATTTTACCGTTTTGAGTCAAAGTGGTTACAGCAAGGTAGAGATTTGGAGTCTGAGATGGACGAGGCCCCCAGAGTTTCGGATTTTTCAGATCAACCGAAATTATTTCTTTATTATTTTTTTTTGCTGAGGCTTCGAGAAGTACTTCCGGAAAGTCAACTACACTTTTCGATTTCCGTGATCCATCAGTATTTAATTCATAAACGGAAGTATTGATTGCAATATCTGCTGCAGATTCTGTCCCGTTTTCAATGGTCACTTCCAAATCAAGCATTGCAGAAGATTTTGTGATATTTTTTGCGGTGATGTATGTTCCCCACTGACCAATGTGGATCGGGTTAGTTTTTATAAGCCAAACATTTCGATAGATGCCGGCTCCAGGATACCAGCGGGAAGAATTGTTGGGATTGTCCACGCGGACAGCGATCTGATTTTCACTGCCAAAATGTATATATGGAGTAATATCAATGCGCCAGGAATTGTATCCATACGGCCATCCTCCGGCCAAAAATCCATTTACCCATACCATGGCATAAGACATAACTCCTTCAAAATCCAGAAAAATTGATTTTGTAGAATCGGAAGGTGAGATGTCTAATTTCTTTCTGTACCAAGCTACACCTTGAATGGGAAGGCGTCCCATGCCGCCACCCACTTCCGGATTCTCGCCTTCGTAGAAAGGTCCGTTTGCAGCCCAGTCATGAGGAAGATTTACTTTAACCCATCCAGCGTCGTCAAAGTCATTTTGCACAAATGGAAAATCCATACCCGGATTTCCTTCCGGACGGATGTGGTGTTTCTCTTTATCTTTGATAAAATTATTTGCCGCAGGCAGAATCCATGGTTTCAACACCCCTGTTTGAGCTTCTAACTTCAGTGCTTCAGTCGGTTTGGCATCAGCCACTAGGTATTCATTATTCTGAGATATTTCAGGCCTGACATCATAAATCAGGTTGTCAGGTTGTTGTTCTTTATTGTATTTGTAAAACGACCATCCTTCGTTAATTGAAATAATTTCACGTGGCGACACAACCTCCTCTTTCTTCATGGCGCAGGAAGAAATAAAGGAAATACCTATTAAAATAATGAATATTTTAGTGTGAAATCTGAACACAATCGTGATTTTTTCTATTTGTTACAGGAAAAAAGTTGAATATACAACAATTAAAATGTAAATTTTAAAATGAAATTATAACAGCATTTTATATATTTTAATTAACATTCAAAACTAAGTTAATTTGGTGAATTAAGTTTTCAAATTTGTTGCAAAAAGTTGTCTACTCGTTCCTTTCCAATACGAAAATGATACTTTTTATTGCTTAAAACGCTGGTTAAAGAATTTTTGCGTTCACAGTTATAATTCTTTTGCCAATTCCTGTACGGCATTTCCCAAAAGCACATAACCGGCACAACCTCCGACGGTGCACTCATTTTCTCCCCACAAGAAAGGCCAGTCGTCTTTGTTTTCCAAGAAATCAGGTTTAAGCAAAATCAATCCAGGAGCAACACCTCCGGCAATAAATGTAAAATCTGCCCGGTTGTTTCCGTAGGTAATTTTTTTAGAACGAGTTCCAACGGACGCTACGAAAGAAAGATTCGAGTACGGATGACAACCAAAGATATAATTCAATCCCTTAAATACGTACTCAGAATCTATTATATCCGGGAAATTTTTATTGGCAAAGTAATTAACTGTAGCCCAATCGACAACAGATCCGCTACCTCCCCAACCTCCAAGCCGGATAGGCACTCCATAGGGATTGTCCTTTTCAAGCTGTTTTAATGTTTCTTTGTATTTTACTACAAAAGGGCGCAATTTTTCTTTGTAAGAGGCATCCATATGAGGTATAGCCAGCAATGCTGTCTGCATTCCAAAACTAACGTTCCTCTCGAGGGCAGGCCACAGCATTTCCTCAAATTTGGAAGCAAATTCTTTATCTCCTGTTGTGACATACAACTGAAGGTAGGTATTCATTTCACCACCTCTGCCAAACCGATTGGTATTATTTCGTGCAGTATCATTTTTCAGCAGTACCAACGCCTCACTTAAGAGTCGTTTGGATTCTTTTAGCGCTCTTGCTGAAAGGTCATCATTATATCCTCTTAAAGCACGGCTTGCTCCCGCCAGCGAAGTGGCTGTCTGAATGTCCAGATGCGGATTAAGATTCGTAAACACCCATCGGTCATCCACCCGTCCGCTCGATTTTCCGTCATTTTCAAGCGGTCCTAGCTGCGGATTGTAAGGGAGTCCGTCCGTTATCGTTGATGCGTCACCAAGATGATGATACTGATCCAGCACAGGAGCCACGATTCCTCTTGCCATGTGCCCAATATTCTCAGCCTGAGCCAACAGCGCGAAGGTTCCATGTTCGATTTGTTGCAACATATCCGGCGTGTTGTCTGGTCGGTGAATGTCAACATAGCGTGTTTTTTTGTCAATAAGCGTTTCGTCGCGAAGAGGTTTGAAATTTTCCCAAGTGTTAACAAACGACATGATTACGCTGTTGTGCGATCCGGTTTGAATATCAAAATCCCCGGCGTCGAACCAACCTCCGATACCTAATCCCGGAATGCGTTCATAGGATTTGAACTTTGTATCCGTTGTATCGGATTGCGAATATCCATCGAAGTGAGTCGTATTAATTGGTGCCTGGATAGCATCGTCTTTGTAAGGTTCTCCGTGCCAAACCCTGTATGCCTCATTTACTGTCATATGATCCATCTGTACAGGGAACCACACGTCCAATGTTGGATGCCAGATGTTTTCATAGACATTATTATCAATTAAAAAGGTATTGGTTTTAAAGTTGCCGTATTGAATGTAGTAAATGCCGGGTGTATTTATGGCTGAAAAATCAAATTTTACATAATGGTACCTCAAATAATTACCCCAGGACTTAACAGCGCCACTAAACACTTCACTTGCTTTTCCATTGTTATCAACCCTATACAGCGATGCTTTGGTAAACGGTTTATCGTTTTTATCAAGTTCTATAACGGATACTTTTTGCTGTTTTGTATGATAGCCTACTTGCGAGAAACCGATATTTGGCTCTCTAATCCAACTGTTTACGGTATTCGGCTGAAGAACCCACGTTAAAACTTTACCTGTCTTCCCGGACGGGAGTAAACTCCGAACGATATACCATCCATTTTGAGCCAGATTACGCCCATCAAAAAACATCAAATCTGCATCTTGAGACGTAATATTTACTAAATGCTTCGGATCATCCGGTGCCAGAACGATTTTACGGCCTGCATCAATTGGCAATGACTTAATAAAATCTCCCTGCTGGCGGTCGTCAAATGTAGAATAGCCATATATCTGCTTAGGTCTTTCGTTTAATGGTTTTGCAAGTGTATTACCTGCCGGATAACGTGGAAATATATGGAAACGGCCATCAACGATGAAGGATTTTTCGAAATATGCCGAAGGCAGAAATTCAAGATTAAATCCTGCATTTTTCTCAAGCTCCTTAGGAAGCGGTTTATCAAGAAAAACGGATATTTCTATTCCTTCACCTTTTGATGTGGCGAAAATACGCGAGTTGAAATCGTACTCTTCGTACCTTAAAGTAACTTCAATCGAGTTTTTCTCCTTGTTTACCTTGCGGTCGGTCATGATTGGAACCAAATCCCATTGCTCGGGTGTATCCGCAAGTCGTATTGCTCCGCCTGTCGATGTCCTTACACCGTGATGAATTAATTCTATACCGGCTGTTTTCTCATCGAAAAACATTCCATTGTATTGATTACTGAAAACTAAAACATTTAAGCCCTGTTTTTCGAAATAGCCCTGATCGTTAATTTTCAAACTTTGAGCTGAAACGATTTGGCTGTGTATAATAATGAAGTTTGTAATTAGCAATAAAAATAGAACCTTTTTCATCACGATGGTATTTATAAGATTTTACACTGAATTTTATTTTTTGAAAAGTAGCGGTACAAATTCATTCAGACATCTCCGCCATGTAAGCCATTCATGGGCTGTTCCGGGCGATTCATAATAAATTACATTTTTGATACCTGCTTTTTTCAGTCCTTCTGCAAGTGTTTTTGTTCTTTCCGGACGCTCTTCAGAACCAATGCCCATGAATAGTACGTGTACTTTTTCGTTGAAAGCTTGCGGATTGGCAAAAGCACCATTATAAGCCTCACCAATTTTTTGTAAATTGATTGTCCCTGCACCGCTAAATCCACCGATGTAGGAAAATTTATCGATGTTCGGCAATGCTGTGTTGAATGTCTGGAGTCCTCCCCACGATAACCCGGCCATCGCTCTGGAATTGCGATCTGTCAGAACCCGGTACTTCGACTCAACAAAAGGAATGATTTCGGTTAAAAGAATTGATGGAAAATTAGCTCCATATTCTTCTCTTTTCATTCCTGAATTAAAATTAAACGGAACCTCAATATTGCCACTATCCATAATCACAATCATAGGGACGGCCTTGCCTTCCGCTATCAGGTTGTCCATAATAAAGTTCATCATACCCTGGCGACTCCAGCCGGTTTCATCTTCTCCCATACCATGTTGGAGATAGAGTACAGGATATTTTTTATTGGAGTTTTTTTCGTATTCGGCAGGAGTGTAAACAAAACACCGACGCCATTTTTTGGTAATATCGGAGTAATACCAATTCTCCCGCACTTGACCGTGAGGAACGTTTTTCGGCTTGTAATAATCGCCGTCTGGAGCTGTTTCAGGAATTTCGATTCCACTAACCCAACGTCCCATACCAAAGAATGGTTTTCCGTTTGGATCTGGTGAAGCAACACCATCGACAATGATTTGATAATAATGAAATCCCACCACTTCCGGATTCGATACAAGCGTCCAAAACCCATCGGCTTCTTTTGTCATTTCTCCACGAAACTGTACTTCCACCTTTTTTGCATCTGGCGCAAAAACACGGAAATGTACACGCCTGTCAGCTCCTACGCGAGGCCAATCGGCGCCATTTATATTATGTTCGTTGGGTTGCGTACCAGCCGGAAATGATTGCGCCAGCATAAACATGGGAAACACTGTAAGCGAAAACAAAATTAAATGCAGTATTTTTTTCATTTGAATAAATTATTTGAGGTAAATCAAATGTGAATATTATCGTTATTTAAATAAAAGTGGCGCGAATTCACGAAGCGAACGACGCCATGTAAGCCACTCGTGGGCACTTCCCTGTGATTCGTAGTAAACGATATTCTTTAGTCCTTTGGCTTTCAATGCATCGGCAAAAGCTTTCACTCTTTCCGGACGTTCTTCGGAGCCAATGCTGAGGAACATTAATTTCACGCTTTGATTAAATTTTTGAGAATTGTTGAAAATACCATTGTAAAGATTATCAATCTGGTCAACCGGTCCGGCTCCACCGCTGAAACCTCCTAAATAGGCAAATTTGTCAAGATTAGGCATAACCACCTGGAAAGTATGTCCTCCACCCATCGAAAGACCAGCCATCGCACGATTTACACGATCCGTTTTGGTCCGGAACGATGCGTCAATCATCGGAACGATCTCTTTTACAAGTAATTCGGGGAAAACGCTTGGTATTCTTGGGCGAGGAGGTGCTGCCTGCTGTGAGTTACCCGATGGTCTTGGTGCAGGAGCTGATGCGCCGGCAAGGAAAGCATTCATCTGAGGATTATCCATTCTGGCTGCAGGCGCTGAACCCGGAAGTGTAGCATATCCACGGTCCATCACAACTATCATGGGAACGGCTTTTTTCTCAGCTATCAAATTGTCCATGATATCTCCCATGCGTCCCTGGAATACCCAGCCGGTTTCGTCTTCGCCACCACCATGTTGTAAATAAAGAACAGGATAGCGTTGATTTACGTTTTGATCATACCCCGGAGGAGTGTAAACATAGCATTTACGCCAGGTTTTTGTCATTTCCGACCAATATTTTTTCAAGCGTATTTCTCCGTGCGAAACATCTTGGGTTTTATCGTACTGCAATCCTTCCGGAATTTCAATTGCGCTTACCCATTTGCTCATTCCGTAATAAGATTTTGTTGCAGGATCAGCTACGTAAACGCTGTCGATAATAATCTGATAATAGTGAAATCCTACCGCTTCCGGTTTGGGCGATTTATAAGTCCAGTATCCATCGGCTTCACGGGTCATAGGACCGCGAAAACTGATTTGCACTTTTTTTGCATAAGGGGCATAAATTCTGAAGTGAGTGTTTCCTTCTGCATCTACGCGAGGCCATTGTGCACCGTCAAGGTTGTGCTCGTTGGGAACTGTTCCTTCGGGGAATGATTGAGCAAATGTAATCATAGGAAATAGTATCAACGCTATCAGAAGGACATTAATTTTTTTTTTCATTTTTATATAAAATTATTTGTTAATAAAAATATTCGATAAATTTACGATAGTCATAACCTGCCTGAAGAATAGCCGAGCAGCCATTGCACTCCAGCAAACATTTAAATAAAATTTTAGCACTGGTTTACCATCCTGTATTTTGAGTCAAATTAGGATTGATAGAAATCACGTTGTAAGGATAAGGAAACCTCTCGTGTTTTCCGGCAGAAAGCCTAAATTTACCAAACAACAATGGTTTTGATATTTAGAAACTTCATTCAAAACTTATCCAATCGACTTGAACAGGATTACTACCTTCCAATTTCATAAACAAATCTTGTACTCCCTTGGCTTGCTTTTGTAAATCAAATTCCAGAACAGACCATCTCCTGCTGGGAGGAACTTCAATCTTAGCAATCACGTTGTCAATGTCATTTTTTCTAGTGCAAACGGTCAGAGTGCCTCCTCTCATGGAGTTGACACGAACTTTTGCTTTTCTAAGGTTTCCGGAACCAAAATCAACGCTATTGTATCTTATCCACGCACCTTCTTCTTTAAAAATAGTCTTCCATCCTTCAAATTTGTTTGCAGGATTAATAAAAGTTACGAGAACTGTTGAATCTGAAGAAATGCTTGAATAACGGTCGAGCTCTATTTTTTTCTTTGCATTCGTCAAACCAACTCCACGAAGTGTAGGGATAATTTTTTGAATGATACCATCAGGATTAAAACGAACACTATCTATACGAATCGACCGATTTTTATCAAAATCGGGAGAAAAATCATTGTGGTGATAGAACAGATACCATTGATTCTTAAACTCTACGAAAGAATGATGATTGGTCCAGCAACCGGTTGGGGATTCATCCATAATAACTCCTCCATCCCGAAATGGACCCATCGGATTGTCACTCATGCAATAGTAAAGCAGCTCAGTGGTATTATTCTTTACCCATGGATAAGTGTAGTAATAAATGCCGTTTCGCTCAAAAAGGAACGGACCTTCTTTCAATCCTCCACTGGCCGGCAATCCTTGTACCTGTTGCCGTTCGCCGTCAAGCTCGATCATATTTGGTTTCAATTTTGCAACCCACATTCCACCGCCACTCCAATAAAGATAGGCCTGTCCGTCTTTATCAATAAACACATTCGGATCAATTCCGATAGCACCGGCAATGGGCTTTTCCAAAGGGGTGTATGGACCTTCAGGCCGATCAGCAACGGCAACTCCAATCATAAATCCGCGGCCATATTCCGGTTTTGGTGCTGCCGGGAAGTAGAAATAATACTTTCCATCTTTTTCGACAGCATCAGGCGCCCACATGGCATAGGAATCTTCTAATACCCAGGGGATTTTATTTTGAGTTACAATAACACCGTGATCGGTCCAGTCAACAAGATTTTCGGATGAAAACACGTGATAGTCTCCCATCGAGAACCATTTCCTTTCAGGTTCAATTGGACTAATAATATCGTGAGATGGGAAAACATATATCTTTCCGTTGAATACCCTGGCCGTTGGATCGGCTGTAAATTGATCACGAATGATGGGATTTTGAGAGAAAAGTCGAAGTGCCACCAATAATCCCAATATTGTAACTGTACTTTTTATCTTCATATATTTTAAGTAATGTTATTTTTGAAAATGAATGACATGTTTTTTATTAGGTTTAGTCGGAAACTCATAAAGGTACGATTGTTTTAACTCTACTTTATGCAATTTTTCAGCATCAAAAATCAGCGGACTTTTAATTTTTGCTATTTCATAAAACGGATTGGAATTTTCACCTTCGGCAGATTTCAGTCCGATTCTTCTTCCACCTGAGAGTTCATTTGCTACCCGAATCCGGCAATTACCACCGAGTTTTGATACTATTTCAAGTTTTTCAACTTTCCCGTCTTTCCATTCAAAACTGACTTCAAAACCACCCGGTGCTCTGAGTCCTTTTACTTTTCCATCCTTCCATTCATCCGGAAGTGCCGGGAGCAGATGTATGGCTCCATCGTGGCTTTGGAGGAGCATTTCGGCAATACCGGCCGTACATCCGAAATTTCCGTCAATCTGAAACGGCGGATGTGCATCCAGAAAATTGGGATAGGTACCGCCGTTATTCCCAGAGTTGACCGGATCAACCAGGGTAAGCTGGTCTTTAATAAGTTTCAGCGCATGATTTCCATCAAGGAGTCTTGCCCAGAAATTCACTTTCCAGCCCATAGACCAGCCTGTAGATACATCTCCTCGATGAATCAACGTGGTACGGGCCGCTTCAAAAAGTTCAGGATTGGAATAAGGTGAAATCTGATTGCCCGGATACAATCCGTAAAGATGTGATACGTGCCTGTGTTTGTCATTCGGATTGTCCAAGTCTTCCATCCACTCCTGCAACTGACCAAACCTGCCAATCTGCATCGGCGGCAACCGATCGATTACTTTTTGATATCCGTTCTTAATTGCATTGTCATCGCCCAGCAATTCGGCTGCCCGAAGCGTTTTTGTGAATAAGTCAAACAAAAGCTGATTATCCATCGTAGCTCCGGCACAAAGCGACGGACGACCTGCGGGAGAATTTTCGGGAGAAATGGACGGGCTTACTACCAGCCATTTATGCACCGGTTCTTCCACCAGAAAGTCCTGATAAAATTCACAGGCAGATTTCATCACGGGATAAATTGATTTGAGAAATTCCACATCGCCGCTGTAAAGGTATTTCTCCCACAGGTGTTGAGTAAGCCAGGCACTTCCCATGGGCCACATGCCCCAGGCTGCGCCGTCCACGACACCCGAAATACGCCAGATATCAGTATTGTGATGCACCACCCAACCGCGGGCACCGTACATATCTTTTGCTGTTTTTTGACCGGTCACGGACAATTCTTTCACCATTTTCATCAACGGTTCGTGCATTTCTTCAAGGTTGCATTTCTCAGCCGGCCAGTAGTTCATTTCCGTGTTGATGTTGATGGTGTACTTGCTGTCCCAAGCCGGATTAGTGCTGCCGTTCCAGATTCCCTGAAGGTTTGTGGGCTGTCCGCCGGGTTGTGAACTGGAAATCAGCAGATAACGACCAAACTGAAAGTACATGGAAACCAAAGCCGGATCGACCGACGAAGCAAAGTTTTTAATCCGCTCATCGGTGGGAAGAAGTTCTGCCGGAGAACTTCCAAGCGATAATTCTACCCGACTAAAATAATCACTATACGCCTTCACGTGTCGTTTCAGCAATTGCCGGAATGATTTCTTTTCGGCATTTGCCAGAAAAGCCGTGCATTTGGCGGTTTCATCTTCCGCAAGATTCTGGTAGTCGGTAAAATTTGTGGCAATAGAAACTAAAATGAGTACTTCATTTGCTTTTACAACTCTGATTTTATCGTTTTCTCCGATAATTTTTCCTCCGCGGGGAAAGATTTTTGCCTGAGTGAGCGATTTCACCTGTCCCTGAATTCCTTCATGATCACCGGACAATCCGTTCATCTCCAGCGTATTTCCGTTTACAACACGTACTCCATTTTGTAAAGGACTATCCAGTGTGGCATCGAAAGTAAGATTTCCGGGTTTATCGGCTGTCAATCGTACGACAATGACCTGGTCGGGTTTTGAAGCTAAAATCTCACGACGAAATTTTACTCCATTAACCTCGTATTCGGCAGTAAATACAGCATTATCCAGGTTCAGCTCGCGCCTGTAGCCGGTAAAATTCCCGTGCTCCGGAAATGTAAGATTCAGATTTCCAACTATCTGGTATTTGGAGCCGTTTCTTGGTGTCATCATGTTTTGATTCACCAATCTTTCGGCTTCGTAATATTTGTCCTCAAAAATCAACCGGCGAATCTCCGATAATGCTGCAAGGGCATTCGGGTTGTCATTTCGCGAAGGACCACCCGACCAAAAAGTTTCTTCATTCAATTGCAGTTTTTCTGCAGCGGGACCACCAAAAACCATTGCTCCCAGCCGCCCGTTTCCGATGGGCAAAGCTTCGTTCCAGACAGTTGCCGGTTTGTCGTACCACATCGTCATCTCACGGCTCTGATTTTCAGTCGACAGAAGCGTACCGGGAATTATTCCCAACCCAAAAATCAGAAAAAACGCATGTTGAATGATTGATTTCATAATGAACTCATTTTGAATTTCTTAAAAACTGAATTGAATGTCGAAAAACCATCAGATATTCTGAAAATTCACTTATCTTCTACCTCGTTGCTGTGGAACTGCCGGTTTTACCTGCGGTGGATTGTTGTTGAATTTCTGCATCATTTCTGGTGTAACCGGCTTGAATAAAAGCTGTGTGAAACCGTACAATCCGTCTTTCCATACTTTGAAATCGTGCTGACCTTCCGGAATGAGTCGATATACATGATTAACTCTATTTTCGGCCAGATATTCATGTGTACGGGCGCTAAATGACAACAACCAGTCCTTGTCACCACAGGAAATCCACAGAAGTTTCAACTTATTTTTCGCTTCTTCCGGATTTGGAATTAATTCCACCGGAGGTTTTGTGTTTGGAGCCGATGAAAAACCACCTACCCAGGCAAATTTATCCAGATTTCCCAAACCGAAATTCAACGACTGGCCGCCACCCATTGAAAGACCGGCAATTGCACGGTTTTCACGATTTTTCAAAACGGAATATTTTTTTTCAACAAACGGAATCAAATCGTTGATCAAATCTTTTTCGAATGTGGCAAACGCCTGCACCTTGTCGGGAGCCATGATGTCGCCGGTAGCACGGTCGTCTTTCATCGCACGACCGTTAGGCATCACCACAATCATGTCCTGAATTTTTCCATCGGCAAACAGATTATCCAGAATTACCTGCGGCTGCCCACCGCGAAGCCACTCTTTCTCATCGCCTCCAATGCCGTGAAGCAGGTACAGAACCGGATATTTTTTCTTTTTGGAATAACCGGGAGGTGTGTAAATGAGCGCTTTTCGTTTCGAACCTACTGTTTTTGATTTGTACTGGATGGTATCAATTTTCCCGTGAAGAATATCCGTTCGTGGTTTGTCAAAATCTGCAGGAACCTCCGCTTTGTAACCCAGCAAACCAAGCATTTTTGAAGCATAACGATATCCGAGCATTTCGTAACCTTCAGCCGAAAAGTGCAGGCTGTCGCCGCCCTGGAGGCATCCGTCGGAAGGGATAAAATGAGCCGTAGGAATGGTTTCCGGCAGCCCGGCGATAATACTGTTCATTACGGCACATTTTCCATTTTGATCGGCAGGAACCACGCCTCCGGCCAAAAGCGGAACGTTTTCCGCCTGCAGATTCAAGTCTCCAAGGATATTTTCGTACACTTTTTTCACTTTTGCAGGCCAGGTAACATCGCCCGTGTTGGATTCGCCCTGATGAAGGAGAATTCCTTTGATAACTCCTTCGTGTTGAGCGAGTTTGGCCATATCTATCAGTCGTTTGTACGGATTTCCATCGTAGGCTTCTATCATTCCTTTCATCCAAAAAGGAGCTGTTGCGGTGTAAGTCTGATAATTGTCCTTATCAAACAGTTCAATCTTGCAACCGCCGATGGCTACATTAATTATTCCAACCTGAATGTTTTCGGGGAGATATTCTGCCATGGTTCTTCCGAAAAAATCAGAAGGTCCCAAACCTGTACGACAACGAACCAAAGGCGGAACGGCTGTGTACCAGTTTCCTTTTTTGCGATTCAGATCGGGACAATCTACCGTTGCCATCATCTGAAACCTGGCATCAACCGTTTTATATTGAGGTTCAACAGGTGCTGCCCCTTCCATATTTGATTGTCCGAAACTTAAGAAAATATAGAAATTTTCGTCCTGAGCAGATAATTGTGAACTGAAAAGGAGAATTCCCGCCAGGATAATCCATTTAAATACAAGATTTTTCATTTCTTTATAAATTAATTGTTATTTGAATAAACCTAAATCAACATTTTCACCCATTCGCTTGTATCCGGCTTCATTTGGGTGGAGAAAATCGCCGTCGTGCATATCGGGTAAAATGGTTTTCACGTCGTTCGGGTTGCGCATTATTTTATCAAAATCAATCACAGCATCAAATTTTCCGGAACTCCGAATCCAATCGTTGACTTTATCCCGTGCAATCTGCCGTTCGGGTGTGTTGTAAAAAGATTTTGCAAATGGCAAAATAGTCGCTCCATAAACGAGGATTCCTTTGGAGTGGGCTTTGTCAATCATCTGCTGATAGGCCTGGATCAATTCAGTAGAAACCTTTTCGGCTTCTTCTCGTGATTTTATTCCTCCGATGTCGTTGATTCCTTCCAGGATGATCAGCCAGTGAACATTGCTTTGCGACAGGATATCCCGATCAAAACGTTCCAGTGCCGTTGGTCCCAAACCGCCACGGACAACGCAGTTGCCACCGATTCCAAGGTTTAAAACTCCGATGTTTTTGGTAGATTCATTTGCTAACAGTTTGGCAGAAAGAATATCCGGCCAGCGGTTTTGCTTATTAGTGCCGGAACCTCTACCGTCGGTAATTGAATTTCCCAAAATTGCCACCGCTTTCGAGTTTTTGGATGCTTTCACATCGATTCCCTGAATAACATACCAGTGATCGGTTTTTACCGAGCCGGAAAAATCAGCAGAAGAAATATTGTTTCCCGGCAAAATAAAGGATGTGGTACGCGAGCCGGGATGTCCGGTAACATCAGGCGAAGTCTGCCCGAAATGGATGGTAATCGCTATCAAAGAGCCCGGTTTGAGATTAAATTTCAACGGATCAGAAAAAACTTCCCCACCCGGATTCATGGTGACACTTACTGTTTTATTGAATTTCAGCACTTTTTGAGATGAAACATCAATCGAACTTCCCTCGGAAACTTGCGCAATTGCAACCGACTTCATTTCCACCGGACTTTTGCTGAAGGCATTCGAAAAACGCAATCTGACCATATCACCGCCTATCGAAACACGGACAATCTGACGGATTGTATTGTCGGTTAATCCGGGTGCAGGAGGCATGTTGTGCGGCTCCACCAATTGCGGAGCCGTACTCCAAGAACCAACCCAAACTGAGTTTTTATCTGACAAGGATTTTGTACCGGAACAGCCCATCAACAAAATGCCGATGAGCATTCCGGCAAACAAAAACAACGTATTTTTTAATCTAATTCTCATTTTTTTCTCTTTTTACAATGAAGAATGGAAAACTTCACTGTCTGGCATTTTTACTATTTGAAAAAATACAAGCAAAACATATGCTTTCAAGTATTTATTTTGCCCATTCTTTCCCTTCTGCTGACCGCCTCCAAGTATAGTAGTTGTCCAACACATTCAGGGCTTCTTCATCAGGAACTTTTCCCAAATACGCCCCGGGTCCCAGATACATCACAACTGGTTTTTCATTTGTAAATGCAGGCCAATTAGTTAAACCATTACCATTGGGATTGCCATATTTGGCAAAATTAGTCCAATATGTTCCCATGATTTCTGAAATCAACAAATCAGATTCAGTGGTTCTTCCATTATTCGGATCTAAGTTCATGAAAACAAACGGCACATCAACACCATGCGGAGTTCCATAATCATAAAAAGGTGACTCTTTAGGTTGTTGGGCATGTTGATCAAAATAATAGTAATAAACTTTTGAATTTCCGGTTTTTGCTTGAAGGCGCGCCCAACTCCAGGTGTGCCACCCAAATGCGGCATCACGCATTAAGTTGCGTGCAGAACGGGGAATGTTGTTTTCACCCAATGGATAAGCTTTCAAAAGAGCTTGGGCATGAGGACCAAACCTTTTTTGTACATTTTCAATAAATTCCTCCTTGGTGCGTCCTGTCGGGAAACTCAGACCTTCATCCGAATTGTATCCAATTAGTACTGGAATGTCGTTGTACGTTCCCTTTTCATAAAGAGCAAATTGATCATCAGGGATAGCATATCCATCCACAATAGGCCATCCGCCAGGCATGCTCCACCCTTGCGGGATAAGTTTTTCAGCACTGAGCTGACGTAGATCACTGATGGATGATACTCCCATTTTTTTTACATAATCCACACCATCAGCTTCTGCCATTGATAAAGTCTTCATGTTTTCTCCGGGATACGTAGTCATTCGAACAGGCCCAAATGAGCCGCCGCTCTGTGAAATAGCACCTTGGAATAAACCTTTTGTCAAGGGCGAAGCACACAGCATGCTTACAGAAATACCGCCGGCAGACTCACCGAAAATTGTCACTTTATGGGGATCACCTCCAAAAGCAGCAATGTTATTCTGTACCCATTTCAACCCGGCAATTTGATCGAGCAGGCCATAGTTACCGGAAACTCCATTTGGATTTTCTGCACTCAATTCGGGATGTGCCAAAAAGCCAAGTTGTCCAACACGATAAGCTATGCTGACTACAACTACTCCTTTTTTTGCCAAATTTTCACCATTGTGAACCGGATATGAGGTTGATCCAAAGCTGAATCCTCCACCATAAATCCAGACTAAAACCGGTAGTTTATCTTTTGAGGATTTTGCCGGTGTCCAGATGTTCAGATATAAACAGTCTTCACTTTTTCCGGAAGCGGGATTACCTGCTTGCATAGGTGCCGGAGCAAATTCCACGGTCTTTTTTATTCCTTCCCATCCAATGACGGGCTGAGGAGCTTTCCAGCGAAGTTCTCCCACTGGCGGGGCAGCAAAGGGAACTCCTTTGAAAACAGTCATGCCATCAGTTTCAACCCCTTGAATAATTCCACCTTCCACTTTAACCTGAGCATCTCGAAGTTGTCCATACGAAAAGATGCTGGGTAATAAAAGAAGGAATAACAAATATTTTATTTTCATGTGTTTATAATTTATATATTACACTAAGGACACATGGAACACGCCATCAATCATCTCATTGTGTTTGAGATTTTTCTCAAATGGCTGTTTCATTTGATTATAAATTATTTTTTAGTGTCATGCCTACTTAAACACCAACTGAGCAAACTGATACAAACTTCTGCGCCAGCTCTGCCATTCGTGAGCCGTTTTCAGAGAAACATAGAAATGTGTATTCATACCCATTTCTTTCAGTTTATCTGTATTTTCTTTCGGCCCTCCGTTCATGTTCGTTCTCGGATTATCCAGCTCGTAGCTGCCGTAGCTCACAAAAAGCAGTTTCACTTTTTCCCTGAAACCGGGCGCTTTATTCACATCATCCGGACTGATGCTTCCGCCGCTGAACATGCCTACTTGTGAGAACACATCCGGGTTAGCCAAAGTAATCACGCGGGTCTGCATGCCGCCCATCGAAAGACCGGCCATAGCGCGGTTTTTCTGATTGGCAATGGTGCGGTAACTTGCATCAATCATAGGTACGATGTCTTTCAAAAGGGTGTTCATAAATCCATCCGCCCAACCTGTAGGTGGCCAGGTGCCGCCTTCGGTTCTTCGGGGACCACTCATTGTCCAGGTGCCGTTGTCCATTACGATGATGAAAGGTTTTGCTTTGCCTTCGGCAATGAGGTTGTCCATGATGAGATTGGCATGTCCCTGCGATGACCAGCCGGTTTCATTTTCACCGCCACCGTGTTGAAGATAGAGCACAGGATACCTTTTCTTTGTGTTTTTATCGTATCCGGGAGGAGTGTAAACAAAACAGCGACGCATGGATTTATTTACTTCGGAGTAATAAATGTGCTCCCGAACCTGTCCGTGAGGTACATTTTTTAAAGCATAAAAATCCTGATCGTGTGCCGGAACTTCAATTCCGCTGCCCCATCTGGAAGCACCGTAGTAGTACAAACTGCCCGGATCGGGAACCGAAGCACCGTCGATGTTTAACTGGTAATAGTGAAAACCTTCATCCTGAGGAGCTGACTCACCGGTCCAGACTCCGTTTTCATCCTTTTTCAAATCGTATTTGACAGCGCCAATATCGAGCTGCACCAGTTTGGCATCCGGTGCTGATATTTGCACACGCACTCTTCCTTCAGAGTTTACCTGCGGAAAATTTTTACCAATCTGAGTCGTTTTGGAAGTCTTGAAATCTTCCACCACCTGTGCATTTAACTGCATGAATCCGAAAAATGTACCGGCAAAAAAAGTTAGAAAGAGAAAAGAATTTAATTTTTTCATGATATTTGTATTTATTTGGTTTTCAAACCATTATTAGTAATTCTGAAATAATCAAACGAGACATTGAAAGGAGAATCGGGCTTGGTGGTATCCGAATCGAACCAGAAAATGCTTTTCATGTACTGCGTAATAATTCCGTCGCAAGCTATCAATCCGGAGCGGATATTTTTAAGCAATGCAACTGCCGAGCCGAGCATGTCAAACTTGTTTCCATCCAATGAATAATAGGCTGTGTAGAGACTTCCTTTCTTTTCCAGTCTGAGAATGAGCGGATTGCCGTCTGTTACAGGGTTCGGCACATTGAAAGCAGCAAATGATTTGGCAATACCGTTTTCTTCCATCATCAGATCGATGGTTCCAGCCTGAACCGGAGCGCCCGGTCTGCCCATCTGAGAGGTTTTCACAACAGCGCGGAACATCAGTTTTACAAAATTATCATCGTCCTGATAAACCAGAATTCCGGCATTTTCGGGCTGTGAAGGCACTCTCGATGCAGTCAGTTTTGTTTCGATGGTCCAGTCGTTGTTGGTGCTTTGCAGGAGGATGTTTTTGGCATTGTTGGTGCGTTCTGACACATCGCCGGATTGGCTGGTAATTGTCAGAAAACCCGGTTTTTCAGAAAGCGAATTTGTCATTGGATCTTCCCGAATCCATTGCCATTGATTTCCTAATGTATTTCCGTTGAATTCATCACCGGCGGATTTTACATCAAAATTCAAATAATAGGTGTTTATTTCTGAGGTAACATCGTCAATCATCCTTACAATGGCTGTTCCGGGTACGCTTTCTGCTTGTTCGATATCTACCCGAATTCCCGGAAACATGGCTGCAGCTTTAACCTCAGGAATTTTCGATTTTTTGTCGAGCAGGTAGCTGTAAGCTTTGGTGTCTTTGGAAAAATCAGGTACCGGTTTTCCATTCACAGAGATTGATTTTGGAGTAAGATCGGGCATCACTTTTATCGGATAACTGCCCGAAACAGTCGTTCCGTCAACTGTCACATCTGCAAAAATGGTAGCCACACCAACTCCTACAGCCGTTACTTTCCCGTTTGCATCCACAGCAGCGACCGAATGATTGTTGCACCTGTAACTGACTTTTGCTTTGGAAATATCTAAAAAACTATCATCCGACAAGGCTGCTGAAAGAGAGGTCTCTATTGTTTTTCCGGGTTTCAGCACAGACTGGTCGCTTTCTGCCACAACGGTTGTCAGCACAGGTTTGTACGTACCGCTCAGATTAGCCTGCACACTTCCACGGATGTCTTTGGAAGATGCTCCGATTTCGAAAATATATTTTCCCTGATCAAATGTAATTTTGTCATTTTCAGCATCCCAAAACCAAAGATCGGCACAGTCGATTTCGATGGAAACGGTTTTGGACTGTCCGCGGGGAATGGTTACCCGTTTGAAGCCTTTCAGCCTTTTTGCCGGTCGCTCCAGCGATGAGGGACTGTCCGGAGTTTTCACATAAATCTGTACCACTTCGTCGCCATCCATTTTTCCGGAATTGGTAATATCCACGCTGACAGTAACTTTATCGTTGGGTGTGATTTCCGTTTTATTGATTCTGAAATTACTATATTCAAACGTGGTGTAGGACATTCCAAAGCCAAATTCGTAGGATACATCCTTGTTGTAGTACCAGTAAGTTCTTCCGTTAGTACCATCGCCACGTAGGGTGTAATTGTTCAAATCAGGCAAATCGCTGAGGGATTTATGCCACGTAACGTTGAGTTTTCCACCCGGATTTACATCGCCGAAGAGAATTTTAGCCATGGCCTCGCCCTGTGCCTGACCGTTGTAGCCGGTCCAGATAATACCGGAGACATTTGGCAGATTTCTGAACTGCTCCACTTCCACCATGCCCATAGTCTGCATGACAATGATAGTATTGGGATTGACTGCGGATACAGCCTGAATTAATTCATTCTGGTTTCCGGGAAGTTTTAGTGAAAAACGGTCGGATTCTTCGCGACCTGTGGATTGATCGGTACCTACAAAAATCAATGCGACATCGGCCGAGGCTGCCATATCAAGCGTTTCCTGATCAATGCCGGAGCCGGGAGCTTCTTTATAGACCAAAACCAATGATTGCGGTCCTGAAATTCCCAGGTTGTTTATTTTTACCGGAATAATTTGATTTCTACCTGAATTTCTTAAATTTCCACGGTTTTGCAACGGTTTGATTTCCTGCGAAGCCAGAATATTGCCGGAGGCAGAACCAACTCTTACTTCCAGAATACCACCATCACCCGAAACACCCGTGTTCAACCGGATGGAATCCACATTTGAAATATCCACGTTTTTGTACAAAGTCCAGTCGCCGTCCTTGATTCCCTGCAAAACGTTTTGCCCAAACCGGTAAGAAGCGATGACTCCGTTTGCCGCTTCGTCAAATTTTGTTGCGTCAAAATCCATCTTAACTTTTCCGTCTGAAATGGTAGAAAAACCGGTCATTGTAAAAAAGTCGGTGCGACGGTCGGTATTTCCACCCGAACGGGTAATAACTTCCGTACTCAGGTTGTTGTTTGCAATGTAACTCCGAATGCCCTGGAGAGGTGTAATTCGCAACTCCGGTTCGACCGGACCGGAATAATCGCCCAACTCCACCTTATCTGCCTGAGGTCCCAAAACAGCAATTTTTTTTATCTTTGTCAGATTAATTGGCAATGCATTTTCGCCGGATTGAGCCAGTTTGTTGTTTTTTAAAAGCACCGGTGTTTTTTCGGCAATTTCAATAGCCAAATTATGGTGCGACGGGTCATTGATAATACCCGGTTTTATACCGGCAAATGGAACTTTCGCTTTCGGATCAAATTCGCCCAACCTCATGCGGATGGTAAAAAGATTGATCAGTGCGCGGTCAATATCGCCGATGGTCAGCAATCCATTTTTTAATGCTCCCTGAATGTGATTCTGATAAACTCCTCCGCAATCGGAATCCACACCCGATTTCAAGCCCATGGCAGCTGCTTCTTCAAAACTTTTTGTATAAGTATGTCCGCGTACAATATCGTCAATGGCACCGCAATCGCCGGTGATGTATCCGTCCAAGCCGTATGTTTTTCGGGCAATGGTATCCACCAAAAACCGGCTGGCCGAAACAGGAACACCGTTTACAGCATTGTAGGCAGTCATAATGGACGGAAGTTTGTATTCCCGGATGAGTTTTCGGTAAGGTGCCAGATAGAATTCCCGCATATCCCTGTCGTCCATGTTCGAACTGCCGGTGTGGCGGTTGAATTCGGAATTATTTGCCAGATAATGCTTTCCGCACGGAACAGTTTTTAGGTAAACAGGATCATTGCCCATCATTCCCCGGATAAATCCTTTGCCTATTTCGGAAACAAGAAACGGGTCTTCACCGAACGTTTCGGCTGTTCTTCCCCATCTCGGGTCGCGCGCAGGCTCAATCACCGGTGACCAATAAGTAAGCGTAAATATCAAATCGTGATTGAAACCTCGTGCCTCATCAGAAATAACTGAGGCTTCACGTTTAATCAGCTCTGGATCCCAGGTAGCGCCTACTGCCACGCTGTTTGGAAATGAAGTAGCGGTCATTCCGCTGTTGTTGTTTCGACCCATCACTCCGTGTAAGGCTTCTCCCCAAACATCGTAATGGTTTACTCCCAGGCGGGGAATGGGTGGCATCGTATTTCCCAACTGGCTGATTTTTTCATCCGTCGTCATGCGTGAAACAAGGTCTACGGCACGTTCCCTGAATGAATAGGATGTGTTGAGGTAAATCGGTTTTGCAGTTTTTTCCCGGAAAGAATTAAAGACCAAAAATGAAAAAAAACAAATAATCAATAAACCCACTCGGGATAATTTACTTTTCATTGTATTTACGTATTAAAGTACTGAGAACAATCTGATTTTTTGATTAGGTAAATATAATGTAACCTACAGTGAATGAGGAGGTATACAACTTATGATGAAAAAAAAATAAGGATTGATTTGCTAAACTCCCTATCAATAGTCCTAATATTTCAATGTTCAAAGCAATATTCCCGGATTCATTATCAACTCATAATGAATCCGGGGAAAATTCTTTTTTTGAAAGAATGAGTCTGCTCCGAAAACCTTGTTTTTGCCACAAAGACACTAAAACACCAAGTTAAACAAAGAAACTAATTTTATATCTAATTGATTATCAACACATCTAATTTCGACACAAAGGATAAAAATCTTAGATTTTTATAAATTATGACTTTTCGGAG
>SAAL01000243.1 GCA_009929445.1 Bacteroidia bacterium | reverse complement strand
TAGATAAAGATAATCCTAATTCTTTATATTTTAATAAACCCAAATATTTTGTGCATTTTAGTAATGAATTAAAAATAGGTATAAATCCTAAATCTAAATGGGGACATATTAGTGCTTATGGTATATATGCTTATCCTTTAAAATATGTAACAGAAGTATTAACTAGAGTTGGTTATAAAACAGAATTTGGATTTAATAAAAAATACGCAACGGTATTGGAGCAAATTGACGTTTCTGATTATAAATTTTTATATATAGATTCAGATTATAATAATAGTGAAGATTTAAAAAAATTGGAAGATTATTATAATCATATAATGGAATTGATACCTAATAATGCAACCATTTATAAAACTATGCTTAAAGACACTTATATTAAAAAATTTAACAGTTATTTTGAAAAAGAAGATTTGCCAGTGTCATATGCTAATAATAACAATAAATATAATACAAATAATTTTTTCTACATTTATTATGGTGTAGATTTACTTGTTAATTTACAAATAGCTTTTGATATAAAAAAACCACGCAGTTCTGGAATAGTAGCAAATAAAATATTAATGGATATTTTAGGTTATTCTGGAATTTGTGATTTAAATGATTATGGGTCTATGCATAGTGATATAAGATATGAAACATGTTTTCTACACCCTAAATCATATAAAGTTATTGAAACTTATAATAATATTTAAAGTAGGTGTTATAGTTGGATATATTAAAAAATATTAATACAATATTAATTAAAACTATAATCGCAAACAGTAGTTTAAATTTAAATGAGAATTTTAGATTGCCAATTTTAGATGATATAAAATTCTATGAATCAAGTAAAAAGAGTAAAAGAGGTAATATAACAACAACAACAAGATATGCTATATATGATGAACTTCCAACTGAAATACAAAATGAATTAAAATTAATATATAAAAAAAATATATCAGAAATTATATTAGAAAATGATATAATCAAATGTATTGAACGCATAAACAGATGGATATTATTAAACTTATATAAAAATGATGATTATGTTTTAAATATACATCAAAAATCAAACCTCACTTTCAACAAAATGCTTTTTAGTGATTTCAATAATATTCAAAAAATAAAAATTCATAAATCACCTACATATAATAGAAGACAATCTTCTGAATATTATGTTGGTATATTTAATGGTTTTACTATTTATATAAGAAAATCTAATCATTGGGGAAATTTTAAGACTAGTAAATTTGTTAATACAAATGATGATTATGTTGATTATAATGAAATACCAGATAATAAAAAATATAATTATTATAATTGGGTATTAATTGATGGAGAAAAAAATATAAATGGTGATTATAAAAATATATCACAAATAGGATACATGTATATTTCAGCTGATATGAATATTAGAAACTATTTAAAAATTAAATATGAATAGTAATATAGGAGATA
>SAAL01000242.1 GCA_009929445.1 Bacteroidia bacterium | reverse complement strand
CTTTTCCAGCCACTTTTCGTAGTCGTGATGCAGACCGGATTCGTCGTCGTTGATGAAGACCGAGGCGGTGATATGCATGGCGTTCACGAGCACGAGCCCCTCCTTTACACCGCTCTCGGCCAGACATTGCTCGACATCACCCGTAATGTTGATGAAGGCCCGACGGGTCGGCACCTGAAACCAGAGTTCCTTGCGATAGCTTTTCATATATGCACCTCACAATTCAAGCAGGTTAAACATCTCCCCAACTTAAAACCCAACCACCCGTTGATTTTTTGCCGAGAAATTGGCGTTCCACAGTCAGCAGATCTGAATGGATTCGCCTACTGAAATCACAAAAAAAACGGCCGTCCAGCAACTTACCAGACGACCGATATCGGACTTTGCATATAACAAAAGAAATTACGCCTGGAACGCTGCCTGACGTTGCAGGACTATTCGTTTCAAATCAAGATACATCGAAACGGTACGCTCGTCTTTTTCAACTTCAGACGGTAAAAGAAACGAAAAATCGCTTTTTTCGTAAAAACCAGAAATCTCTCTATACGCGTCCACGGTAATGAACCTACATCCTGTCCTATTGCGTGTAACGAAAAAATCTTTAAGTGCATTGAGGAAAGATTTTCCTATTTTAAGATTCTTATATCTAGAATCAACACCGAATCGCCCAATTTTTACAGCAGGATATTGCTCGTAACTTCTTTTACCATTAGCAAAAAGCTTTCTGCGTTGACTTTTATTAAAATGCCTGATGGCGTCATTGAGGATGCTCGTAAAAGCAACAGGATCTGAAATTAATTCATCCTGTTTAAGGCGAAAAGAATATGTGATGGCTAAAAGATCATCAGCATATCTTGCAGCATCATTGTGGATAAAATCATTAAGGTCTTCGTCGCCACAACAAAACCCGTCAAAGATTTTAAAATCTTCGACGGGTTCCATTATGTAGTCAGCTGTTTCTATTCTATTTCTTTGCGGAGACAGCATGTGCAAAAATTGCTTCCTTTGCGCGAGCCAAGCAGGGCGCTTCCTGGGATTTCAACGGCTCACTGAGCTGACGCTCGACTTTGTTCTTGAATTGGTCAGCCTGCCTCTCCGAAAGAATCGGGGTCGGTTTAATCGGTCTGGCCATAATAATATCCTCTGTAGCGTGTTATAAAATCTTGATTGGCCTACTATATGCCCTGCAAGCCTCGCGTCAATGAAAATTGTTCTTCCATATTGTCTCTTCTTCATCACTTTTAGAGGCCAACAAGCAGAGTATCGACGCGGTTGGCGTTGACCCAAAGCCTGCACCCTGATATTGGTAGGACCAATTTCCATTCCAACCAAGGAGCAGACCATGACTTATATCCCTGTCGGCGGATTGAACGTCGCAAAGCCCCTTCATGACCTGATTCGCGAAAAAGCCACGCCCGGAACCGGCGTGACGGACACGG
>SAAL01000129.1 GCA_009929445.1 Bacteroidia bacterium | reverse complement strand
GGAATATCAACTCAATAATCGACCCAGAAAAAGATTCAAATACGAATCGCCAATGTTTATGTTTAATCAAAAAGTTGCATTTTCAACTTGAATGTTGCTTATTATTCAGCTGATTCAGGATTTTATTTTTAAGTTCAGAAAAACACATTTCAGGATACTTATTATGTTTTATCCGGATACGAATATGGAATATTTCACTTAACACAATCCGTTCAAAAAATTGAGAATACTTACTCAGGATATTTTTTTATCAGCAAATGGGTACAACAAAGTTCTTCTGTCACCCGGCTGTAAGAAGTCATTCCGATGCAAAAAAGGAATGTCTGAGATAATTCTGAAAAATACTTCGAATAAATATTGAAAACTAACAGTAATAAAGACAGAAAATGTGTTACATTTCGGCGAAAAAATCTTCCTTCTCCTGTTCTAAAGACAAAAAAACATCGAAATCGGCAACAGTGAGTTCCTTTTCGCTCTGAAATTTCACTATTCTGAACTTCGGATAATAGTTGAGTACTTTTACACCGGCGTCACTAAGTTTCTTCTTTACTTTATTGAAGTAAATTCCGTCTTTCAAAGCACCAAAATAAGTATTCATAACTTTATTTATAGTTAGTGTATTGTCTGAATTAATCCTTTACCAATATCTCTGTATTTGAGATTTTCTATCGGTTTAGCATTGTTCTCCAGCAAAGTCCAGATTTCCCCGGCGTTTAATCCGGGAAATTGCTCCATGTAAAGTGCCGCCAGACCGGACACGTGCGGAGTGGCCATGCTTGTGCCGCTAAGCACCTTATAGTCTTTCGGGATTCCGTTTTTTCGTGGATATGCGCTCAGGATATCTACACCCGGTGCACAGACGTTGATGTTGCCACCGGTAGCAGCATTGATGCCGGCGTTGGAGAAGCGGGCTATACGCATCTGACTGTCGATAGCGGCTACCGCTATAATCGATTCGGAATTGGCCGGAGCAGAGACCGGTCGTGGCAGGGAAGGTCTGTTGCTGTCGTTTCCGGCAGCTGCAATGATCAGCACGTTGTTTTCCAGCGCTCTTTTACCCACTGTTTCGAATAAAAGGGAAGGTGGTTCGTTGATGCCTGCCGGCGAAGCGAGCGACATGGAAATGATTCTGAATTTTTTGGTAATTGCCCAGTCAATGGCATCAATGATGCTGCTAGTAGTTCCTTTTCCGCTGTCCGAAAGTACTTTCCCGATTTTCAGATTGCTTTCAGCGGCTATGCCGTAGCGATTACCGTTGTCATTTCGTACATTTCCACATGCTACTCCGGCACAGTGTGTGCCGTGTCCGTTCGGGTCTTTGTCCCATTCTTCGCCCTGAATAAATGATTTTCCTTCGATGATTCTGCCCGTAAAGTCGGGGTGAGCTGCATCCAGTCCTGTATCGAGAATGCAAATATCTACACCTTTGCCCGTGTACTGGGTATTGTTTATCCCGATGGCTTTAAGCCCCCATTCCATTTCCACTACCGGATGCTGTGGAATGGGCTTGTTTTGAATAAAGTTTTCGAGTTCGAGCACCTTGTTTTTCAACTGTTCGATGCCGGTTTTCAATTCCTGAATAAGTGTATTTTCATCGGCTGAGAAAAATTCCCGCTCTTTTTCGAAATAGATTACCGGACTTGAAGCGTCAGCCACCGAGATAGTGAGCTGTTCTTCGTCCATATCGTCGGCCACTACCACGCCGAGGTTTTTATAAAGTATGGCGTTGTGTGCGTCAATGATGTTGAATGATTTTTTTTTAACGTGACAGCAGTTCGGACGATGTAACACTGACGGAAAATTCTTTTTCCACGTTTTTGATGGAAGATTTGTGCTGATCTTTCAACAAAACGATATATCTGTTGCCTGCCATGATTGTATGTTTAATGTGGTGTGATTTTCGAAATGATTTTCTCAAGTAGTAAGTAAATATCTTCTGAAATCATTTTCATCAGAAGTTTCTTATGAATGAGTGTAATAGAGCCGTTTTGTGTGAGGAGGTAATTCCAGAATGCTTCAATTTTGGATGTCGAATCGAGTTCCAGAAGTTTCTGGTCGGTAAGGAAACCCTGTTGTATCAGATTAAGTATCAGACTGGTAAGAATTTCTTCTCCCTCTTCAAGTTTCAGGATTTCTTTGTGGTGCATTTCCTGCAGCAGCGTGTGGAGGTTTTCAATCCCGTTGTAGGCAAATCCCCAGAAAAGTTCCCTCTTGGAAGTATTTATCTTTTCCAGGCTTGCCGGATTGAAACCCCGCTTCACCGTGTGGAGCATGTTGGTGATCCGGAGCACTTCGGATTCTTTTGCCTGATCGCCCTTGTCTTTGAAATAATCCGTCAGTTTATTCAGAAAAGCAAAAATCCGGCTTTCAAGTTCGAACGACTTTTCAGCATAAAACCCCTGAACCTGATTAAATTCAGTAAAAAGTTCATGGATGACTTTTAGCTGGTTGTGGATTAATTCCTGCATTTATTCAAATATTATTTCTTCCACTGTCTTGCCGTCTTTATCGGTGAAGGTTACAAGCCGTATTCCTTCTTCTTCCATCTCGATGTGCAGGTTGATGAAGAGCTTGTCTTTGTCCACCGCTCCTGAGGTGTTGGGATCAATAAAAATATCGTTCAGTTTGGTCGATACCAATGAATAACTGTTGGAAATCACTTCCGAAAAAATCCGCTTCATTTCTATCGTTTCGGTTTCGGAGCGGGAGTATTTTGATTTGAGAGTTCCGCTCCTCAGCGATTCGATTTGAGGCAACACATCTATTTTGATTATTTCATCTTCCAGGTTTCTCACCGGTTTACGGTCTTTGCTTTCCAGTGTTTTGAAAAGCTGTGAGAACGATTCGTTTTGCAACTCATCATTTGTTATGGATTTGATATTCAGATGTTTTTCTCTGTTGACTGATTGGATTTTTTCGTTCACTTCTTTCAGAAATTTATCCTTATTCTGATCGAAATTGTATTTCGAAAGTGAACTTATGTCTGTAATTTTCAATGGTATATCCATCTTTACGCTCGGAAATGCGTATCTTGGCGCCTTGAAATACTTCAGGTATTCGTGTCTGGCATATTCTTTGGCTACAAGAACTGTTTTTTCGTCGGCTTTTTTCCGAGCCTGGATTATCTCGTTGTAGAGATAATCCAGATAATCAGAAAGCTTAATCATGTTGTTAGTTTGTTGAGCCCAGCATGCCTAAAACTTTTTCCAGTCCGGCAGGCATTTCGTCGTTGGTAGCCCTCACTTTAACAGCCAGCGAGTATTCTTTTTCTACTTTGATGCCGGTACTCGACGACCGTTTGTAGGATACGTCCACTTTGAATTTTACAGGTCCGATACCGCCCGAAGCTCCTGCAGAGATGCCGAATTCGCTGCTCACATTTTTGGTGTAGGTGGAGTTTAGTTTTACGTTGAAATCCACTTCGCATGATTCTATACGGAAACTCGGTACGTTGAGAAGTGCTATGAAAGGCACTTTGATTTCAGCATCCTGTTCAATAGTCTTTGGATTCGACGTGCTGACTGGTTCTGAACTGTCAAAATCAGGATTCGGTACATTTTTTTTGTACATAAATTCGGCCATCCTCAGTTTTTTTGTTCCGGAGGTTGTATCTGTTTCAAATCCTACTTCGTTGATGAAGCTTACAGTGCTGATAGAGGCATTGGACTGCGCTTTCACACAAGCGTCCAGCGGTCCTCCTATTATGGTTGCAAAATCAATACTGCCCAGTTCGGCTGCAAAATCGGCATCCGAAGCACCTGCAATAACAAAGGGTTTGTCGTCTTCGGCCATCTGACCGAAAATCATTTTCATCACATCTGCCGAAAGGTTTGCCAATGCGCTTTCCCAGGATGGTTCATAAGCTTTTTTGAAATTCTCAATGATTTCCAAAATTTCCTTTTTGTTCACTTCTTTAAGTTCCGAAGGCGATATTCCGCTGATTCGTTCGTACACCGATGGAGATAATGCTTTCTCCAGCGCGGTCAACATTTCAATCAATTCATTTTTGGTTTTTCTACTGAAGTCTTCCTCCAGAACCAATTTTAATGTTTTCATGAAAACTGTTTTTAAAAGTAAAATAACTTGATATTGACTTTACAAATATACAATGAAATTGGTTTTTTTATACACTTATAAATTTAAATTCCAAATTTTTTGTGTTAAATATATATAATTGTAATGCAAATTTGATTGATTTTTTTATAAATAATCAAAAATAGTGTACTATTAGGATTGAAAAATCCATCATCGAAGAAATTGGTTTTTGGTTGGTCTGTTTATTTTATAAAGTAGCATTTATATGACAAAAAAACCGCCCTGAATTGCTCAGAGCGGTTAGAAATAACAGAAAAGAAAAACAAAATGCAGGATTGAAATTTACCTGACATTGTTGATGGTGTTTTTGGCTGTGTCGTGTTTGGTTTTCAGTTTGTTGTTCACATTGCTGAAAGCTAATCTGACCTGTGTTTTCATCGTATCTTTCAGGCCGGAAGTCGCTTTCTCCACCACCACAAATTCCAGCACGTAATCGCCGTCGGTGAGTTCGGCTGTACCGTCGCAGTCATCGTCTTTACCCTGCCATGCCACGGCAGCCGTTCTGGCGTAGGATGCCGACGCAGGTCCGCTGCCCGACGAACCCGCTAAAGCCGATACGGACGAGATGGCTGCACTCACGATGGAACCGCCGGGCAACGCTCCTCCCAGCAATGATGCTCCCTGTGCCAAAGCGCCACCGGCTACCTGCAATCCGCTGTTTACCTTACTGTATTCTTCGGGAGTCAGTTCGCGCACGATTTGCTCGCGGGTAAACACCCGGTAACCCTGATTATCGGGGAAAAGCACCACGCAACCGTCTTTTACGAGCGTAATGTTGATTTTTCCGGCTGTTTGCAGTCCGGCATTTACTTTCTCGCCAAAGGTAGCGCCCTGCGTCTGTTTCGCCACGGTGATATTCATCGAAATGCGGTTGGGCATGCCGCCGTTATTGGAGTTGATGCTCTTTTCGGCTATCGTGGTGGTGCCTTTTACGCTACCGTCCCACCCTTTGCTTCTGCCTCGGGCTACCTCTGTGCGGTTGGATTTCAGCACCTCCACCCGCTTACGGGTTGCGTATGAATTTTTAGATTCGTACAAAGGGTTCACTCCTTCGTTTTTATTTCCCTGATAGAGTGGATTTTCTGATTTAGCACTTTTCTGGTCAATCAAACTATCGGTTACAACATCGGTTTCCGGTTTCCCTGTTGAGGAGAATTCTGCCGGAGCTGCATTCAGGATTATTGCCGTGCTTGTGAAAGCTGCCATAATCATCCATTTAGTGAATGTTTTTTTCATAAGAAGATTTTTTATTTTTTTAAATTAAGGACGTATAGCCTGTCCCGATTTATCGGGAGAACACGCCATCCATCTTCATTCTCATGGGTGAAAATTTGTGTTTAATGGCTGTTTCATAAGACTACGTTTTAGTTGTAAAAAACAATTTTTATAATTCTAATAACATGAGTTAATATCATTTGTTCTGCGTTTTTCTGACCGTAGGTTGATTATTAACTAAACTGAAAAATCTCAAATAATCCAATCAGGAACATTATTTTGGTAAATTGTGCTTTCAAACAGGTTAGAACACTGATTATCAACCAAATAAAGAATTATTTATTTAATTACAGATTAAAAATATTTAACTTATAAAATGGAACCTAGAACGTTTAAAAAAAAGAGAACCGCCCTGAAGGACTCAGAGCGGTTTCTAAAATAATAAAAATCAGTTTTCTGATTATCTGATAAATTTCGTTGCTTTGCCGTTGATGCGGATGATGTAAGCACCCGGATTCAGATCGCGCGTGTAGCTGCCGTAAGCAACTGTTTTGTCAATCATTGCACCGTTAATGCTGTAGAGTTCCACGTTGGCGCTGCCATCGAATTCGGCTGTGATACCACTCTGAGTGCGCATGATGCGAACATCCATTTCCGTAGCCGGGATAATACCGGTAGCAGGAAGAGGTGTAGTAAAACTTGCAATTACATCAGTCATAGTCGGGTAGATTGACCAGCGGTTTCCGCTAAATACTTCCCAGTTATCAGTTGTAATGTCGTTGGTGTAATATTTATATTCCGTGTTGGAATAAATCTTGTCACCAGGATTACCTCCTAAAAATCCAGAATAGGTATCGCCTGATTTAGTCAGTTCAATCGGAGTAGCCCAGGCATTCCAGCTCCCTTTAACGAATAAATTCGCTGGAATACCCTGACCGGAAGCAAAACTGACATTTAACGTTACTTTTGGCATGGCTTTCCAAAAATCAACCACATCATTGGCGTTATATGTGCGATTTCCTTTTTCAGTAAGGGGATCTACACTGGTAGCTTCCTGATAGTCCCAGTGACCTTTTTCGCAGAGATATTTATAGTTAACTCCATCCACACAAGGGAAAATTCCGGAGAATACATTGGCGGTTGTTTGGGCTGTCAATTGTAGTGGATCTGTATTATCCCATGATTTTCCGGTAAAACCACCGGCAATATACACTTTTTGAGTTCCGTTAGGTACGGTTACTGTAAATTGTTTAGCTATTGCTGTCATATCAGATGCCTGATGTGCTCCCATATAGGTTAATGTAGTACGAACGGTACCGTCGATATCGTTAGCAACCGTTGCCTGCATTGGAGCAGCAAGATTCACATCGCCAATTGATGCTCCGGTAAGGTGTAAATCTCCGGTGGCAGCATTGGTAAATAATACATCAACTGATTTGGAATTTTTGTCTTTTGTTGGATTAGCTGTTTGATAATCAGCTAAAGTTGCATATGTACTTACAACAGTAGCACCGGTATGTGGTTGTCTTAAATAAAAATTATTGAAATCTGTTGCTGGTGATGGTACGGAACCAATAAAACTTGTGTTTGTATGTACAGCTTCATCACTAATGAAAATATTGTTTCTAATTTCAGCAGTATTTCCAGAAAGATTTATGGCACGATAATATCCTCCTGTCTGACTTGGATCGGTCAGAGCAGGCATGTAGAATGTGTTGTTATAGATTTTACCGGCAACACCACTATAAAATAAATATGTTAAATTTAATGCAGCGTTCGATGCTTTGGTTTTATCCAAACCGGCAAAGGTATTGTTAAAAATATTATAAGTAGCACCACTTGCTAAAGAAACAACTCTATGTCCATAAGCTCCAGTTTCTTCTGTAAATGCCTTAACAAACTTGTTGTTAAAAATATTGATTGTTCCGTCAACTCCTGAGGATGTCCATAAGCCATAAGTCACTGTACCTGCTGCTCCAGTAGCTTGTGTCTCGAATGTGTTACCACTAATTTCTCCACCAGAAGTATAGTTAATTTCAAACAATCGTCTTTTTGCTGTAACAATATTGTTTTTAAATGCTAACCCTGTAAGTTTAGCAGCGGCAATAGTTCCTGAATTTGTAATTCTCGCTCCCATCGCAACATTATTTCCAAGAGCAGTCAAAACGTTGTTTTCGATTGTTAAGTTTTTAGGAGCAACTTCAATAGCAGTACCCTTACGTACAACTGCACCGACACAAAATGGAGAACCATTATGTGTAGTTAAATTATTGGTTCTACTGGATTTCCTGTGAAATCATGTTTAAGTTACCATGAAAAAACAGGATTGCAATTCTAAAGTTTTCTGTTTTTCTATATCCTCTTCC
>SAAL01000032.1 GCA_009929445.1 Bacteroidia bacterium | reverse complement strand
TTGAAAACTTCAAATAATTTTTGTAACTAATAGAATTACAGAGAATTAAAAATAAATTCCGGCAAAATTCGATTTTTGTCGGTCAATAGTGAAAAAAAATAAACAGCCGTTGCTTCACAAGTAGCGGCTGTTTTAGCTTTCAAGAAAGAAATTGAGGGCGTTTTAGCATGTTTTCATAAAATAATGATAACTTTGTCATCACAATAAACAGCTGAAAACTCTGTAAAAAACAGATTTGGCAATTGACCAGATAATCCATACACGATGAGCTTACGAAAAATTCTTTTTATTTCCATACTTTTAATGAGTATAAACCTGCAGGCACAGGTGAATTTCTTTGTGGAAGCCTCCGGAAATGCCTCGTTGATATCAGAATATTACGCCACACAAATCACAGAAACCGAAAATTCGGACCGTCAGGGTTACTACAAGTTTCTAAGCAACACCTACGGAGGAAGTTACAACAATAAACCCGGAACAGGGCTTACAGCCGGTTTACAGTACTTCGTAAAGCAGGGAAATATCAGTTTGGATGCGGCTATTGATTTCAATAACATCAATTTTTATCAAAAACTCACTACAAGCAATTACTATTTTTACCAGTCCATCACGGATTACAAAATCGAAAATGCCACGAATCCTCCTGCTTCAAAAACCGAAAAAGGAGACAATCACAGTCTGTATTTACTTTCTTTGCCGCTCTCCTTTTCCTATTATTTCCTGAACAATGATTTATCGGTAAGTCTGGGGGCCGTTCCCGGGCTGCTATTGTACAGCACCGGAGGCAGCGGCGCTTCGGCAGATTTCAATAAGTTTACGGCAGGAATTCAGGTACAGCTCAGGTATCGGGTAGCACCGCAATGGTGGCTCATGGGTGGTTTTCAGGAATACAGCACCAAACTGTATGATGCTTCGCTGAAACAAAGTTTTTCCAACTTGCGACTGATGAAACTGGGCGTGAAATACGATTTTTAAGTCAGGCAGAAGGCATTACTACATTCCCTTTATCTCAAATTCATCCGCATCTTTCCAGAAAGCATATTTTTTTCTGAATTTTTCAAGTTCGGAAGTGGATATTTCGGCAGTTTTAATTCCTGCCTCATATTCCAGAAAATCGACCAGCTTTTTTCCTTTATAATCCAGCAGAACGGAATGACCGGAATAGCGGATATTTTCTCCGTCTACTCCTACCCGATTAACTCCGCACACGAAAGCCTGATTTTCTATTGCCCGCGCTTTCAAAAGCGCATCCCAGGCATCCATGCGAACGTGAGGAAAGCTGGCTGTGTAAATCAACAAATCGTATTCGTTGTTTCTGTTGCGCGACCAGACGGGGAAGCGCACATCGTAACAAACCAGTACGCAAACATTCATTCCGCAATAATTCACAATCAACCGTTCGTTTCCGGCTGAAAAATAGCGATGCTCACCACCCACGGAAAAAAGATGCCGTTTATCGGCTGTACGTATCTTTCCATCGGGAAAAACAAAAAATGCACGGTTGAAAATTTTAATGTCCTCACGCGCAATAAAACTTCCCGTAATAGCCATTTTGTAATGTACAGCCCAGGATTTTAATTTCTGCACCGTTTCGCCCTCCATCGTTTCGGCCAGGTCGAGCCGGTCGGTACAAAATCCGGTGGTAAACATTTCGGGCAGCACCGCCAAATCTGTTTTACCCGAAAGAGATGCCAGGTCTTTTTCTGTTTTCCGAAGATTGGATTGAATATCGGCCCAGAAGATGTCGGATTGGATAAGGGAGATGTTCATTTTTATAAAATTAATATCAGCGAAGCAAATAACAATAAATATCGCCGAAGGCAAATAACATTATTCCGGAATTAAAAAATTCTCCGGTTTTTTGGCTTCTACACCTTTGTAATAATTAAAAATATGCTTAAAATCAGCCTCTTCATCGTCCGTTGGATAAAAGACTTCGGTAATACCCATTTCCCTTTTTCCAAAATCCAAATAAGCAAGCTGAATAGGTACACCCGCACCTTTCGCGATGTAATAAAATCCTTTTTTCCAATCAGGATTAGGTTTGCGGGTTCCTTCAGGTGTGATGGCAAGGTGAAAAACCGACCGCCGGTTAAATTCCTCAACCATTTGCTGCGTTACCGACGTACGTTTGCTCCGGTCAATCGGAATCCCGCCCATGGCTCTGAAAAGACACCCCATGGGAAAGAAAAACCACGATTTCTTCATCAGAAAACCGGCTTTTTTATTCAGCGACCAATAGTACAATTTTCCGATGATAAAATCCCAGTTGCTTGTGTGAGGAGCTACACAAATCACACTTTTGGCCGGCTCTTCAACCTGATAAACCGATTTCCAACCGGCAAGTTTTAAAATCCACCTACTTAAATTCATATCGTTAGCTGTTAAAAATTTCACAAATCTACCTATTTTCATTCAAAAAGCAAGTTGTTGATAACTATTTTCTGATAATTAAGTGCAAATTAGTAATTTTGTGAACTGAAGTCTGAACTGTGATTTTTTATGGTTTAATTGATTTCTTTGATTGCAGCAAAAGTTGTTGCTATTTTTTTAAAATAAACAAAAATATCACTATAATTTCTTCCTGATATATTAATTTACAAACCAAAAAGTCCCCTTTGAGGGGGATTTAGGGGGCTACAAATGGATTTTCTCAACGAACTAAATAAAAGTCAGCTGGAAGCAGTGACCTACACCGACGGACCTTCGCTGGTGATAGCCGGAGCCGGTTCGGGCAAAACGCGCGTACTTACATACAAGATAGCCTACCTGCTTACTCAGGGCGTTTCACCCGCTTCTATTCTGGCACTCACCTTCACCAACAAGGCTGCCCGCGAAATGCGCCGGCGCATAGGCGAACTCGTTGGTTTTCAGACTTCACGCTACCTGTGGATGGGTACTTTTCATGCCATTTTTTCGCGTATCCTGCGCAACGAGGCATCGCTGATCGGTTATACCAAAGATTTCACCATCTACGACACCTCCGACAGCAAAAGCCTGATAAAAAGCATCATCAAAGAAATGAAGCTGGATGATAAAATCTATAAACCCGGAAACATCCATTCGCGTATTTCAAGTGCTAAAAACAATTTGTACACGGCGCAGGATTATGTGAAAAATCCCGATTTTCTGAAATCCGATATCCAGTCGCGCATACCACGCACCGGCGAGATTTACGCCATCTATGCCAACCGCTGTAAACAGGCAAATGCCATGGATTTTGACGATTTGCTGCTTCAGACCAACATTCTTTTTCGCGATCATCCGCAAATACTGGCAAAATATCAGCACAGCTTCGCTTATATTCTCGTTGACGAATATCAGGACACCAATTTTGCACAGTACCTGATAGTAAAAAAACTTGCCGAACGCCACGAGCGCATTTGCGTGGTAGGCGACGATGCACAAAGCATCTATTCATTCCGCGGAGCCAACATCGACAATATTCTGAAATTTCAGCAGACATACCGTAATGCCAGGCTTTTCAAACTGGAACAAAATTACCGATCGACAAAAAACATTGTGAAAGCGGCCAACAGCCTGATAGACAAGAATTCGGAACAGATCCGTAAAAATATTTTCTCAGAAAAAGAAGAAGGAAATCTGATACAGGTCACCTCCGTGCTGACCGACTTCGAAGAGGCATTTAATGTTGCCAACAGCATAGCCAGGCTTCAGAAAACTGAGAATCTGACATACAGCCACATTGCGGTGCTTTACCGTACCAATTCGCAATCGCGCGTGATGGAAGAAGCGCTGCGGAAGCAAAACATTCCTTACCGCATTTACGGCGGACTTTCATTCTACCAGCGAAAAGAAATAAAAGATGTAATATCCTATTTCCGGCTCGTAACAAACAGCAACGATGAAGAAGCACTGAAGCGGGTCATCAACTATCCGGCACGCGGCATTGGCGATGTAACAGTGGATAAACTGAGCAGTACGGCGCAGCTTCACGGTGTAAGTATCTGGAGCGTACTGCACGATATGCTCAAATACAATCTGAACGTAAATGCCGGCACAGCTACCAGACTGGCACAGTTCAGGGACATGATTGACGTGTTCGCTGCACAGATTGACACGCTCGACGCCTACGAACTGGCCGACAGCATTGTAAAGACTACAGGAGTAATAGCCGATGCCATGAACGACCGTTCGGCCGAAAGCCTGAGCCGCGTTGACAACGTGCAGGAACTGCTCAAAGCCATTCACGAATTTTCGGAAAACAAAAGAAAAGAGGAACATGCCGAAACGGTAACGCTGACGGATTTCCTTTCGGAAGTCTCGCTGCTCACCGACCAGGACACCGAAAAAGATGAAAACGAAGATAAAGTGACACTGATGACCATTCATGCAGCTAAAGGACTGGAGTTCAGATGCGTATTCATTGTAGGCATGGAAGAACAGCTTTTCCCGTCGCCTTATGCCGAAACTCCACGAGAAATGGAAGAAGAACGGCGATTGTTCTACGTGGCCATCACCCGGGCCGAAGAAAACTGCTTTATCAGTTATTCAAAATCACGGTTCAGAAACGGACAGACAAATTTTGCCAATCCAAGCCGTTTTTTGAAAGACATTGACCGAAAATTTCTGGAATACAACGACGAAGTAAGCACCACGACCGACAAAAATGCGTTCTTCAACCGGTGGGACGATGAGGTGGAAATTGAACGTAACCGGTTCAGGCAGAATTCCTTCAGACCCGCTTCATCCGAACCGTTAAAAGAGCCGGCACAGCCACGAAAACTTAAAAAAATGAGTCCTTCCACCGAAAGTGAAACGCCGGTAGAAAACACAAATCTGCCTGTAGGAACATTTGTAAAACACGGAATTTTCGGAATCGGAAAAGTGATTAAAACCACCCTTGCCGATGGTAACGAAAAAGCGGAAATAGATTTCGGCGAGAAAGGGGTAAAATCATTGCTGCTGAAATTTGCCAGGCTGGAAATATTGAAGTAGATGTAAAAAGTTCTGATAAAAATTTTTATCTTTGTAAGAAAAATATCTAAAAACAATTTTTGAAAAAAAACAATATGGCTAAGAACAAGGAAGAAAACACCAGTCCGGTAAGCGAGAAACTGAGAGCTTTACAGCTGGCTATGGACAAAATTGATAAAGATTACGGCAAAGGTGCCATTATGCGCATGGGCGACAGCGAAGTGATCAAAGTGGCGGTAATACCTACCGGATCCATTGGTCTGAATGCAGCATTAGGCGTGGGAGGCTATCCACGCGGACGCGTGATAGAGATTTACGGACCTGAAGCATCCGGTAAAACCACACTGGCTATCCACGCCATAGCAGAAGCACAAAAGACAGGTGGTATTGCAGCTTTCATTGATGCCGAACATGCATTTGACCGCTACTATGCCGAAAAACTGGGTGTGAACACCGATGAACTGCTCATTTCTCAGCCCGACGACGGCGAACAGGCACTCGAAATAGCCGATCAGCTCATCCGTTCGGCAGCTGTGGATATTGTTGTGATTGACTCGGTGGCTGCACTAACGCCCCGCAAAGAAATTGAAGGTGATATGGGCGATTCCAACGTCGGACTTCAGGCCCGCCTCATGTCGCAGGCGCTGCGAAAACTTACCGCCAACATCAGCAAAACAAATACTACATGTATCTTTATCAATCAGTTGCGTGAGAAAATAGGCGTAATGTTTGGAAATCCGGAAACAACTACCGGTGGTAATGCCCTCAAATTCTATTCTTCGGTTCGTCTGGATATTCGCCGCGTAAGCCAGCTGAAAGACGGCGACGATGCTATCGGTAATCAGGTGAGAGTAAAAGTGGTGAAAAACAAAGTAGCACCGCCATTCCGCAAAGCTGAATTTGACATTATGTTCGGTGAGGGAATCTCACGGGCAGGTGAAATAGTTGATCTCGGAGTGGAATACGGCATTGTGAAAAAAAGCGGCTCGTGGTTTAGCTATGGCGATACAAAACTTGCGCAGGGACGTGATGCCACCAAAAATGTGATGAAAGAAAATCCGGATCTGGCTGCCGAACTGGAAGCCAAAATCATGGAAGCCATCACAACAAAATAAAAAACACCTTAAATACATACAGATTAATCACATCTGATTCTGATCTTTTTTTGTAAAAAATTATAACTGTCATTACATCAAAGGAATAAGGGAATCTCGGTTTCCCTTATTCCTTTTTTAAAATAACATCATTTCAATAAGTTCGGAACAGATATTGTAGTCCGAATGAAGGATCTCATAGCCATTAACCATGAAAAAACAGGTACTTTTTCTGTTATTAGTCTTACTAACCAACACCCTTGCTGCTCAACTGAAAATAAACGAGTTGATGACAAATAATGTTTCGGCAGTGATAGATGACAGTTACAATTATTCAATGTGGGTGGAACTTTATAATACAAGCACCACCATGTCTTATAATCAGTATAGCTATTACTTCACCGACGATCTCACTCAACCTAAAAAATGGCATCCTCCGGTATCGAAAATGATTTCACCCCGCGGATACAGCGTACTGTGGTTCGAAAGGAGCGACAGAAGCGGACACGCCAGTTTCAGGCTAAAGCCCGAAGGCGGTGTACTTTACCTGCTCAATGAGAGCGGACAAGTGATTGATAACGTGATGTATCCCGCACAGTACCGCAACATTTCATACGGAAGGGTAAGCGATGGCAGCCTCGAATGGACCTATTTTGAACAATACAGCTCCGGATCAACCAACAACGGGAAAAAAAGCGCAACGGAGCGTTGTGCCAAACCGGTATTCGTGACCAAAGGCGGATTCTACAACACACCTATATACGTTACACTGGATTCGCCGATGACAGGCGATACCATTTATTACACCACAAATGGTGCTGAACCCACCAGAAGTCACATTCGTTACACACCCGGATCTGTCATCAGCATCTCCCGAACTTCAATAATCAGAGCACGATGCTTTTCGCGCAACAAGCTATCAAGCGACATAGCCAGTTGCACCTATTTTATCGGCGAACGAAATTTCAGACTGCCGGTCGTTTCAGTGGTCACCGAACAGAAAAACCTGACCGACAACACGATAGGCATTTATGTGCAAGGAACAAACGGCATTACCGGTAACGGTATGAATACACCCGCCAACTGGAATCAGGACTGGGACCGGGCAGCAAACATCGAACTGTATGACACCACCAACGTTTCACGCATCAATCAGGAAGTGGATATCCGGATAGCCGGCGGATGGACACGCATGAACGGACAGAAATCACTGATACTAAATCCAACCAAGAAATACGGAGATAATAAATTTGATTACGATATTTTCAAAGCCACCAAACCCGGAATGAAATACCGGAGCATCATGCTGCGCAATTCAGGCAACGACTTCGATCACTCCATGATGCGCGACGGATACATGCAATCGCTCGTGATGAAGCGCATGAATCTCGACTGCATTGCCTATGAACCGGCTGTATGCTTTATGAATGGCGTTTACTACGGCATTCAGAACCTTCGCGAACGCAGCGACGAAGATTTTGTGTATTCAAACTACGGATACGACGAAGAAGATATCTTCCTGGTTGAATCGTGGGAAATGGACTACGATTCCGAATTCAAAAAACTGACAAACTACGTATCCAACAGCGATATTACCCAAAAAGCTGTTTACGACAATGTTTGTACTATGATGGATATGGATAATTTCATGGATTATTTCCTTACAGAAATATATCTGCGAAATACTGACTGGCCTCACAACAACGTAAAAGCCTGGAAGAAAAAAGACGGTGGCAAATGGCGCTGGATACTTTACGATACCGATTTCGGTTACAACATCTGGAGTAATGATCACACACACAACACATTAATCTGGGCGCTGGGCGAAGAAGCAGGATCATTGCCGGCAAATGCGCCCTGGTCAACACTGCTGCTGCGGCGACTTGTGCTCAATGAAACATTCAGGAAGCGATTTATTGACAAATTTGCAATCCAGATTTCATCAACTTTCGAAGTGAACCGGGCAAATGCCATTCTCGACAGTCTGGCTGCGAAAATCCGAACAGAAATAGTTTATCATAAAAACAAATGGGGGCAGGGACGCGATTTCAACACCGACATCAGCATTATGAAAGGATTTTCGGCCAACCGGCCGACTTCGATGATGAACTTTATCGGAGCCCGTTTTATGAATAATGCGGGCACTGCCGAAATTCAAATCAGTTCTAATAACCCGAAAGCAACGTATAAATTCAATGCTGAAACCATTCAGGACGCTCAAATCAACCTGAAATACTTTAAAAATCAGGCATATACACTCGAAGCCAAATCTGTACCCGGATACACCTTCAAACAATGGGAGATACCCGCAGGTTCCAATTCTCAAATGCTGATAGCTAACGGGAGCATCTGGAAGTACTGGGATGGAAATGCAATGCCCGCCTCAAACTGGTTTTCACCCGGCTACTCCGACAGCGGATGGAAAACCGGCATCGCTTCGTTGGGTTACGGAGGACTGGGGCACACCACTGTAATCGGTTACGGCAGCGATGCGAACAACAAATATCCCACCGCCTATTTCCGTAAAACAGTGAATATTACGGATCTGGCATCGAAGGATAATTTTGAAATAAGCACTTTCGTGGACGACGGCGCTGCCGTTTATGTAAACGGAACCGAAGTGGGAAGGGTAAACATGCCCGCCGGAACGCTTACTTTCAATACCTACTCAACCACTTACAACAATGGAGTAACAGGTACATTTACTGTGCCCAAAAACCTCCTCACCGAAGGCAATAACGTGATAGCGGTGGAAGTACATCAAACCGGCGCCAATAGTTCCGACCTGATATTCAATCTTCAGTTTACCTGCACCATTTCGGGAGAATCACAGGTAATTTTATCACCGGTGTACGCCTCCACACTTACCGGTACGTTTAATATCCGGGCCATTTACGAGAAAAACTCAGGCGAAGATCCCGACAAAGATCTGCAGGTGGTGATTAATGAAATTGTTGCTTCTAACACAATCATAGCAGATGAATTCGGTGATAAAGACGATTATATCGAAATTTTCAACAACAGCAACCGCGAAGTGAACATTGCTGGTTGGTACATATCGGACACACCGGCCAATCCCACGTTGTATCAGATACCGGCTACAAATGCTGCGCTCACCACCATTCCGGCCAAAGGCCGGCTGGTAATCCGGGCCGATGATGAATCGTCTCAGGGAGTATTGCATGCCAGTTTCAAACTAAGTAAAGACGGTGAAACGGTGACCTTGTCGCGCCTCAACTACCTGGGCCAGCTGACCGAAATGGACAGAGTGACATTCCCGTACATGGAGCAAAACATGAGCTACTCACGCATCCCCGATGGCAGCAGCACTTGGCTTGTAACAAGTCCGACCTGCAATCTTGCCAACAGCAACCAGACGTCTACCGACGACATCCGCCTCACCGCACGAATGTATCCAACGCTGGCTGATAATTATCTGATTGTTGAAAATGCGCAGAACAGACTGATCCGCGTAATTGACCTCACCGGCAAAGTGCTGATGCAACAGACCAGCAACGACGAAAAAATACGATTGGAATTAAGCAACCTGAAACCCGGCGTTTACATACTTACAGCCGGAAATGAGAAATTCAGGTTTATTAAAAAGTAATTTTATCTGATTATTTTCTGGCAAAAGAAAAAAAAATCCATATCCCGATTCGGGTATGGATTTTTTTAATCTTTTCTTTTCTTCACCATCATTTCGCATTTGCGGCAGTCAAATTCGAGCTGAAACTGCTGATTTTTGTAAGTGATGTAGAGCGGTTCACGGAATGTGGCCCTGTAACCTTCTTTCGGACACCAGCCCAGGGAATATTTAATGCAATGTTTACAAAACATCAACGGCACATCGGGTTCGGCGATGACTTCGAAACCGGGCATTACCTCTTCCACTCCATGCTTCAAATAAAATTCACGTGCCCGTTCATTGGTAACATTGCCAAGATAAGTCAGTTTTTTTTCAGGGAAAACGGCTTCGGTGTTTGCCGGTTTTCTTTTTCGGGTGATGTAAGCTTTCAGCCGTTTTTCGTCGAGCAATTCAATGGTTTGCCGCCGCCACTCGTTGAGTGCGGAAGCAGGCAGAAACCAGGGCGCGCTAACCGAAATATCAACGTTACGAGCCGTATAAATGGTATTTCCCAGTTTTGTCAGCTGACTTTCGATGGTCTGTAGAGCACGTTCGGCATTATTGGCAGGTTGCTTTTCGGATACAAACTCACAACCGTCCGATATACCTTCTTCATCGGTAATTTGAATTGAAAATCCATCGGAAGTCTCTGAAAACCGAATATCAACTCCGATTTTTCGTTCGGATGTTTTACCGGCCAGGATTTTATCAAATTCATGATCCTGATTTCTGTAAAGCAATATATTACGTTCTGTTACAGGCATTTCTGCCGGGAATATCCTCTTCCCTTCCACCCGGTTAACCCGAAAACCGCTCAGGGTTCCGTCTTTGGCAAAAAAACACAATCCGTCGCCGTTGTGAATATCCTTTTCTGTTTTTATTTCGATATACTGAGCTGAAACATACGTGATGATTCCGATTTCCTCACCAACGGATTTCGGTGTTTCGGGCTGACTGATATCCCGATGGCGTCCGTTGAGGAAATAATCGGTGGCACTTCTTCTGAAACTTTTGTCCGGATTTGGTTCAAAAAAGAAAGTTATAGTTCCTTGTGATGATTTTTTTATGTCGCTCCTTTTTTCCAAAATTGCATCCAGTTTCTTTCTGTAGTAAGCCGTAATATTTTTCACATAATCGGCATCCTTCAGTCTGCCTTCAATTTTGAACGAAGTTACCCCGGCATCGGTCAATTCCTCCAGGTGGTCGGATAAATCGAGGTCTTTGAGCGAAAGCAAGTGTTTGTTTTTCACGAGTACCTGTCCGTTGCTGTCGGTAAGCTGATACGGCAGCCTGCAATATTGAGCGCATTCACCGCGATTGGCACTGCGTCCGGTCATTGCCTGGCTGATGTAGCATTGCCCGCTGTAGCTTACACACAAGGCGCCATGCACAAAACATTCGAGTTCGACATCGGTCTGACTGCTGATTTGTCGTATCTGGTTCAGCGTCAATTCCCTTGCCAGCACCACCCTTGAGAAACCTGCATCCTGTAGAAATTTCACCTTTTCAACAGTCCGGTTATCGGTCTGCGTGCTGGCGTGGAGTTCGATTGGAGGCAAATCCAGTTGAAGTATGCCCAGGTCCTGCACAATCAAAGCATCAGCTCCTGTTTCATAAATCTGAGTGATTAATTTTTGGGCTTCTGTTAGCTGACTGTCAGTCAGCACGGTATTCAATGCCACTAGTACTTTGCTGCGGTAGCGGTGGGCATAACTGATAAGCTGTTCAATATCAGCCAGTGAATTTCCGGCTGCAGCGCGGGCACTGAACATCGGTGCACCGATATAAACAGCGTCTGCACCGTGATTGACAGCAGCCAAACCACATTCCAGGTTTTTGGCGGGCGATAGAAGTTCGATGGTGCGCATGATTCGGTTACCGGATATTAGCCAAATCGTAGGGCGTTTCCTGATATACGAAATAGTTCAGCCAGTTGGTAAACAGCAGATTGGCGTGACTTCTCCAGCGCACTACGGGTTCATTTTTCGGATTATCATCCAGGTAATAGTTTTCGGGCATTTTGATGGGCAGGCCTTTTTTCAAATCGCGCTTGTATTCGGTGTCGAGCGTATAGCAGGAATACTCGGAGTGGCCTGTAATGAAAAATTCGCGTCCGTTGCGTGCCATGACCATATATACTCCCGAACGGTCGGATTCTGACAGCAAAGTCAGTTCAGGTATTTTCAGTATGTCTTCGCGCCGAATTTCGGTATGACGGCTGTGAGGTACGTAAAACACATCGTCGAAACCCCGAAAAATAGGATTGTGTGAATTGTTGGTTTTATGTTCGAATACTCCGAACATTTTTTCGGCTAACGGGTATTTAGGAACTTTGTAGAAATGATACAACCCGGCCTGGGCAGCCCAGCAGATATATAGCGTAGAAGTAACATGACGATGTGCCCATTCAAAGATATCAGTCACTTCTTTCCAGTATTTTACCTGCTCAAAATCAAGCAGTTCCACCGGCGCTCCGGTGATTATCATCCCATCGTAATTGCTTTTACGGATTTCATCAAAATTCCTGTAGAAAGCCATCATGTGCTCAATGGGAGTATTTTTGGGAGTATGGCTTTTGAGCTGCAGAAAATCAATTTCAATCTGTAGCGGCGAATTGGAGAGCAAGCGGATCAAATCGGTTTCGGTGGTAATTTTCAGGGGCATCAGGTTAAGAATCACTATCTTAAGCGGCCTGATTTCCTGGCTTTGCGCCCTGTCGGTATCCATCACGAAGATATTTTCTTTGCGCAGTGTTTCGACGGCCGGAAGCATTTTGGGGATATTTAATGGCATATCAACAGTTTATAGTATAGAGTCTGGGGTTATTTTAATGCTTATTACTGAACGAATCAATAATACTTTCGGTAAATGTTCCAGTAATCGTCTGATTGTAAAAAATCGTTCAGAAATTCATTTATTTCGTGAAGCAGTCTGAGCGATTTCTTATCCACTGCCCAGCAAAAATGCTGATTAAATCCAACCGGAACCGAGAAATCGATATTTGAATACTGTGCACTCAGCTTGCGGGCCTGCAGTTCGTCGCAGATGGTATATTTTATTTTTCCTTCCGAAACGGCTTTTACCAGTTTCTCTGTTGTGGCCGACTCCACTTCTGTAATATGAATGGTATCAGCAATTTCACCGGATAAATTCTCAAGCCGAAATCTGAAAGGTGAGCCTCCGGCTATGTAAATTTTCTGATTATGCAGCATTCTATGGTCAGTGACCAGCGTATCGGGAGCTACACTATCATTCCCTGTCCGCTGAATAAGCATCTGTCGCGAATTCAGTAGCGGAACGCTGAGATTCACCTTTTTTTGCATTTCACTCGTATTCGGTATGTTGCAGGCTACCAGATCATATTTGTTCTGATGTAAACCCGATATGGCCGAATCCATGTTGTTCACCAGACTGATTTCGAGTTCCAGGTCCATGGAATGAGCAAAAGCTTTCACTATTTCATAATTAAATCCCAGGGCCGTTTTTTCGCCAAGTGCAAATCCGACCCTGCTTTTTTCGGTAGCTACACGCAGTTTTCCTGTTTCAAACAAGGTGACTGTTCCGGCAGAGTGTGCACGTGACCTGTTCATTAAAACGCTGAGCATTAATATCCCAACCAAAAGAAGGAGGCCACTCAGCCCTGTAATTATTCCACACTTCCGATTGTTCATAAAAGAATCAATTGTAAAAATTCCACGAAAGGCCCATTTTGAACATGGGCGGATTAATCGGATAATTTGGCATGTGAAAGCCCCACCCATTCATAAAATAACGTGCTAAGTTATTGTATTCGAAGAAAAAGCGTGCTTTTTTCAGGTGAAAATTGGCATACGCGCTGAGCACCGGATAATTGCCGATTTCGACCACTTTCTGGTTGTAAAACTGGCCGGTGGCAGGCATGTACGACGGTGCAAAATAGTTGGTATGATACCTTACGCTCACACCAAACTGCGGATACAGGTCAACAAACCATTTATCGTGATAGTAAAAGTTATGATACAACGTGAGCATGGGCAGCGGCAGCACATCCTGGTTGGAGCTGACCTGATACACAGCGTTGTTTTCAAGCGTGAACGGGCCAAAACTTACGTCCTGCTTCAAATCGGCAGAGAGTACCTGTACATTGCCGTCGTGCTGCACGGGCATGGCATTTTCATCGAAATATATCAGCCTGGTGAGGTTTTCCACGGCTACATTGAGCCGCGTTTTTCGTTTGGGCAACGAAAAAGTACCACCCACATGCGTTTTATACATTTTTGTAAAATTATTTTCCCACCTGAAATGATTGGAGTAATAATTCTGAATAAAATACGAAGGTTCTTCGTTGCGCACAAAAGCGTTGGCGGCAAGCAGTACATCTTCTTTGAAAATACGGAAAGAACCTTCGGCTTTGCCTTCCAGTCTGAATTCGCCGAGTTTATAGCCTATCAGATAAATATCGCCCAACACCGAATACCTCAGATTTTTGCCCCGTGATTTAGAAAGAACACCTCCTACGCGGGTATTGGATCTGGTGTCTTTCTGCAGAAGACTATCCCTGAAAAACGTAAACTGTTGCACTTCGTTTTCCACGTAGCCAGTGAGTCCGAACTTCATCCACCGGTTGAATTCTTCGGCCAGATTTATGGATAGCAGGTTTGTAAGCGTACGTACTGCGGCTGTATCATTCGTATTGTTGATGGAATCGTACGAATTTTTGTAGAATGATTTCTCGAGCTGAGGTTCGTAATACCGTTTTTTCATCTCTTCAAACTTGATCATGTGTCCGAATCGGGTGACGGGAACGTATTCGTAAGCTGTGGAATCTTCGCTGATTTTCACTTCGCGATTAATCCCCACACTGTAATTGTGGTTGTAAAAGAAGGTATTTTTCCGAAAAACAGAATAACCGTGTATATATGTGGGCATATCTTTTGTCTGAACATCCACATTTGGATTATTCAGCAGCTCGAGGTTGCTCAGTCCGCCATTTTCATGATTGAAATGATTGTTGACGGCAGCCAACCCGTAGGCCGAATAATGTTTGCCCGAATACCGGCCGAAAATACCTCCTGTAAACCGCTGAGCAGCCTGATTGGCAAATCTTCCTTTTGAATTGAGGTAATCGAGGTTCAGTCCGAAATTGGCTTTTTTTGACGGACTGCCTGTGTAGAGAAATTTCACCTGTTCTTCTTTACCGATAACAGGACCACCGGTGAGATACGTAAGGTTGGTATAAGGAAAATTGGCATCGTAAAATAACGCCGAGGAAAGATCCAGCAGGTAGGGTTTGTAGGCGTCTTCAAACATGAAATCGGTTCCCTGCGGACGTCGCATGTATATTTTCGACTGTATGGGCGATCCATAGTTGGCATTATAGGAATTGTCGGTGCTGAATCTTTCGATGATGTTGTTTTCCTGAAAATTAAGACGTGCAGTATCAATAGGTACAGTATCGGCAATGGCAAACTGCTCATCGATATGCCACGATTTCACAAATTTATCTTTTACCGGTTTTTTTTTGTCCGGGCTCTGGGCTATAATTGACCCGGTAAAAAGAAACAGACCAAAAAGCAGAAAAATTTTCTTCATCAGGAATTGCTGTGCGTTTATAAAGTCGCAAAGATACGAAATGAGTTTGAAAATTGAGTATTTGCCGCTTTGAAAGTTTGGTAGTTTGACAATATTTGAATGGAGATTTAAATTTATTAACAAGAAAAAAAATCATTGAATGGGATACAGCAGACTCCGCTCAACAACCTCCCTGTAAACCAAACACCCAAACAATCAAACAATCAAACAACCGAATAACTTTTTCCCGGGATTGTTTTGTCAATCAAAGAATTATTCATATCTTTGCACCCACTTTATTAAAACCATTTACAAACCATTAAACAGGTAAAAAACAGTATGTTAAATCATTATGAAGCCGTTTTCATTTTAACTCCCGTTTTGTCTGATGTTCAGATGAAGGAAGCGGTAGATAAGTTCAAAGCTGTTCTGACGGACAACGGAGGAGTTATCACGAATGAAGAAAACTGGGGCATGCGCAAGCTGGCTTACCCTATTCAAAAAAAATCGACAGGATTTTACTCCCTGTTGCAGTTCGATGTTGAACCCGCCGTGATCGCCACACTGGAAACCCAGTTCCGCCGCGACGAACGTGTACTTCGTTTCTTAACTTTCCGTCTCGACAAGTACGCTTACGAGTACGCCGAAAAAAGAAAAAACGTAAAATCACAACCCAAAGAAGTGAAAGAGGAAAAAGTAACCAGGAAAGAAGTTAAAGAAGAAATTAAAGAAGTGGAGGAATAAAATCATGGCACAAGGAGAAATCAGATACTTGAATCCACCGACAGTGGATGTAAAAAAGAAAAAATATTGTCGTTTCAAAAAAAGCGGTATCAAATACATCGATTATAAAGATGCCGACTTTCTGAAAAAATTTCTGAACGAGCAGGGAAAAATACTTCCCCGTCGTATCACCGGCACTTCGTTGAAATATCAACGCAAAGTGGCTCAGGCAGTTAAAAGAGCACGCCACCTCTCATTGCTTCCTTACGTAACCGATATGATGAAATAATAAAAAAGGAGAAAAGATTATGGAAATTATATTAAAAGAAGATGTAATCAATCTGGGTTACAAAGGCGACATCGTAAAAGTGAAAGACGGTTACGGACGTAACTTTTTGATTCCGACCAAAAAAGCCGTTATCGCCAGTGAATCTGCTAAGAAAATGTTGGCAGAAGACAACAAACAACGCGCACATAAGTTTGAACAGATCAAAAATAACGCCGTTGAACTCAGCGAAAAAATTGCAGCGCTTGGCAGCCTTACCATTGGTGCAAAAACCAGCTCAACAGGCAAAATATTTGGTGCCGTAGGTCCAATCCAAATAGCAGAAGCTCTTGAAAAAGCCGGTGTAACTGTGGATAGAAAAGTAATTGCCATCAAAGAACCGATCAAAGAAGTGGGTTCATATACAGCAAGTGTAAAACTTCACAAGGAAGTTTCTGCTGAAATCTCATTCGAAGTGGTTTCTGAATAAGTTCCTTTCGATTCAAAATCCGCTGAAAACCGAAATTCTCAACAAAAGAGAATTTCGGTTTTTTTTGTTCTTCAAAAAAAAGAAGAATGAAAACAACAACTTCCCGCTCCCACCCAAAAAGAAGCAGGTCAAATAGTCAACCAACTGAAGTTTATTCAGGTGGCACTACTCTCCCAGACTGAAAAAAAGAATTCAGGAAAACATAAATTTTGTTTCCAATTCGGTTTTTACCTGCAAAATCCTCCTTTTCACTGAAATTATTACATTTTTATCAAAAGAATTTTTATTTTTGTGCATGACACTCATATAGCTATGAAAAAATCAATTCCGGAAATAAACAGGTTTAGAAGCATCGAATCAATCGTTTACATTGTTGGTTGGTTGATCGCCTTTTCTATTCCATTCTTCCACCACAGAAGCTACAATGTCATTCTCTGGGATCGGATTTTTGAAGACTGGATTAAGATGGGTGTATTGCTCATCATATTCATACTCAATATCAGGCTGCTGATTCCCTTGTTTCTTTTCGAAAAAAAATATGGCAAATACATCGGCTGTATCTTGATTATTCTTTCCCTGACCATTCCGGCAGCTGTGTGGACACAATCAAAGGTTGACTATTACTACAATGCAAAAATGCCACCTATGGAAATAGGTTCGGGTTTGCCTATGGAACTCGGTTCATCCATGCCGCCACCCGAAGGTTACAGAATACAGAAAAAACAGGGTGAAAAATCAATATACAGTATTGCCGCCGACTACCTGATATTTTCACTCCTGCTCATTGGTGCCAGCACTACGCTGAAACTTGCCAGCAGATGGATTACCGAAGAGAATTTACGACGCGAAATAGAAAAAGAGCAACTGCGAACCGAACTTTCACTGCTGAGGTATCAGGTAAGTCCGCATTTCCTGATGAATACGCTCAACAATATTCATGCATTGATTGATTTGGATGTTGAACGTGCTAAAAACTCAGTAATAAAACTCTCAGTATTAATGCGTTACCTGCTATACGAAACATCACACGGCATGACCACACTCCGTAAAGAACTCGATTTTATAGAGAGTTATATTTCACTTATGAAAATCAGGTATCCGGAAAATGTAGTGATTGAGTATGAAGTTCCGGCAGAAATACCTGAAATATCGCTGCCTCCCATGCTGTTCATCTCATTTCTCGAAAATGCATTCAAACACGGAATAAGTTATCAGAAAAAATCATTTGTCAAATTCAGATTAGATATTACCACCAGTGACATAATCTGCCGGACAAGCAACAGCAAGCATACACCAACCACCGATGCCGCTAAAGACAAAAAAAAATACTCAGGCATTGGCCTGGCGAATGTACGCAAGAACCTGGATTTACTTTACAGCAACAATTATTCACTGGTTATTGACGACAAAAATGATGAATATGATGTAACGCTAACACTTCCCCTGCATTATGAAAATAAGATGCATAGCAGTTGACGACGAGCCCCTGGCACTCGCACAAATCGGTTCGTACATTCAGAAAACTCCTTTTCTGGAACTTGTTGCCATGTGTAAAAATGCCGACGAAGCCCTGGATGTTTTAAGAAAAGAAGAGATAAATCTGGTATTTCTGGACATTGACATGCCTGAAATAAATGGCATTGAACTGGTCAAATCGCTGCTGCACAAACCTCAAATCGTTTTTACAACGGCTTACAGTGAGTATGCATACGAAGGATTTCAGGTAGATGCCGTGGATTATCTGCTCAAACCTTTCGACTATGCAACTTTTCTGAAAGCAGCCAACAAATCAAAAGTATGGTTTGAAGCCAATCTGACTGATAAAACCGAACTACCGAAAAAACCAGAACGAAAAGAAATTTACGTAAAATCCGACTATAAAGTGGTGAGGGTATCACTTGCCGACATTAAATACATCGAAAGTGCAAACGAATATATAAAAATACACCTGGACAGCGGAGAGATGGTCGTCACTTTTATGCGCCTGAAAGCTTTGGCAGCACTTTTACCCGAAAGCGATTTCATGCAGATACACAGATCTTTTATTATCAACCTCAACAAAATAAAGGCTGTGGATAAAAACAGAATTTTCCTGGATAAAAAACTGTATATTCCGGTAGGAGAACAATATAAAACTGCATTTGATGAATATCTGAGAAACAATTTTCTGAATTTCAATTAGAAAAACCATTATCTGATATGGTCTATCAAATATCGTTATTTATCACCTGAAATTATTATTACAAGTATCCCATGCCATGAAAACACCTGTTATCACTTTTCTGCTGATATGGATGCTCTCACTGACAGTACAGTCGCAGATTTTCAAAACGATTACTGTCGGGACAGCAGGTACCCTGTCAACTTTTTTTACTACTGCTGAGCTCAACACAGTAACAAATCTGACCCTGAGCGGAAACATTGATGCCCGTGACATGGCATTCATTCGCGACAAACTCAAAGTCATTTCGATGATTAATCTGAGTGCTGTAAAAATCGTTTTTTATACAGGCACAGCCGGAACATATTCCGGATTATCGCTTGTATATCCGGCCAACGAGCTGCCCATGTATTCATTCTACAATGCCAATACAAATACTTTCAAGACAAGCCTGACCTCAGTTACACTCCCCACGTCGATAACATCCATTGGTTACCTGGCATTTTATTATTGCTGGAATTTAACAGGAACTTTTACTATACCGGCTTCTGTAAAGAAAATAGGCGATTATGCGCTTTATGGTTGCTACGGGATTACATCTTACTCGGTAGCTACTACCAATACCCGATATTCATCTTACGACGGCATGCTGATGAGCAAAGCCCAGGATTCGCTGTTCATCTGCCCTACCACCAAATCAGGAGCACTTACTATCCCCTCTACAGTAAGCTGGATAGGCTATTCAGCACTGGAAGGCTGCAGCCTGCTTACCGGAACACTTAATTTGCCTGTTAATCTGAGAAAAATTGAAGATTATGCCTTCTACTACTGCTCCGGTCTGACGGGTGATTTGTCGTTTCCGGCTACTTTGAATAAACTTGGAAGTTACTCATTCTATGGTTGTTCGGGGTTCAATGGCACTGTCAGTATTCAGAAAAATCTGACTTTGGTAGGCGCTTATCCGTTCCTGCTTTGTGACAAGCTCACCGGATTTAACGTGAACATGAACAACACCGTGATGTCATCAGCCAATGGTGTGTTGTTTAGCAAAAATGCCGATACACTGATTGTATATCCGGCAGGAAAAACAGGCACTTACACCATACCGTCCACAGTACGTGTACTGAAAGATTACTCGTTTTATAATTGCCAATCGCTTACGGGAAATATGGACATACCTTACAATGTTGATTCGGTGGGTAATTATGCGTTTTTCGGCTGCAGACAACTCGGATCTTTCACTGTACAGGCTGCCAATGCCAGATACACCGCTCAGAATGGTGTGTTGTATTCAAAAGATATGAAACGGTTGATTGTCTGTCCGGTTTCCACATCGGGCAGTTTCGTGATTCCTGAGTCTGTACAACGGATTGAAGCAAGCGCTTTTGCCTATTGCTCGGCTATTACCGGCACAGTGATGATACCTGAAAATATCAGATTTATAGGCGACTATGCATTCTACGGATGTGAACAGATAGCAGGTTTTGAAGTATCGGCGGCAAACAACCGCTACTCTGCCAACGACAGAATACTCTACAGCAAGGCTCAGGATTCGCTTTTTATTTGTCCATACAGCTATTCGGGGAAGTTTACGGTACCTTCAACGGTAAAGTACATCGGATATTCGGCTTTCGACGGCTGCTCAAACCTGACCGAAATGACATTGCCTTCATCGGTGAATTACATCGACAATTACGCATTCGAATTGTGCAGTGGACTGACAAAAATCCGCCTGAATGAGAATGTAAATCACATCGGAAGCGGCGCTTTCTACAATTGCACGGCATTGCAGCGTTTTGAATTCAATAAGGCAGCTCCACCGGCGGTAGATTATTATACGCTGGAAGGCATTAACAAATCAACCTGCAGTCTGATTATTCCGGTAAATTCCACAATCAATTATCTGGCAGCCAATTACTGGAATCAATTTCTGAATGTGACTGAAAGCAATTTCGACGAAACGGCAGTGAAAAAGACATCAGTTACGAATTACAAAATCACCGTTTCCGGGGGACAAATCACTGTGAGCGGTTTCCAGCCGGGCGAAACAGCCAGATTATACGATCTCAGCGGAAAATTATTGGAGAATATCACTGTCAGTTCGTCGTCGTACAATTTTCAGGCAAAAGGGCATGGTGTGGTACTGATGAAAACAAAGGATGCTTTACTGAAAATCAGTTACTGACATCACTTTCATTATTGTAAAAAATAATTCACTGAAAATACGGTACTGTTTACTGAAAAAGTTTGAAAATGGCTGTTTGAGAATATATTTTTACACCGTATTTTCAAAATTATTATTAATCGACTAAAAAAAATTCAAGCATTATGAAAACAACATTAAGTACAATGAAAACATTTCATTATTTTATTTTATTGCTGCTGGTGATTCCGTTTGAAGTGACTTCGTGCAACTCAGTTTCAAACAATACCGAAGAACTTTCAAACAATACCGAAGATCAAATCATTGCGCAAATTGAAACTGAAACTCCCTCAGCAATAGCTCCCTACGGTGCTGTACAGGATGCCGGATCGCTTTCTTCACCTGAAATCACAGGGATACTGTTGATGCGTGAAGAAGAAAAGATGGCTAAAGATATTTACACTTTCTTTTTCAACAAATTTGACTATCGCATTTTTAACAACATCAGTAAGAGTGAAACCGTACATGCTGAAGCAATGTTGCGGTTAATTACATACTTCAAACTGAGTGATCCGTCTACAACAACTGCAGGAACTTACTCCAACCCCGAACTGCAGGAACTTTACAATAAGTTTGTTTCGGAAGCCACAACTGTGGAAGATGCACTACGTACAGGTGCTTTTATTGAAGAATACGACATTGCTGACCTGAAAAAGCTGATTTCAGAAACCGGCAACAGTTACATCATCCGTGTGTATTCAAACCTTAAAAGAGGTTCAGAAAACCATTTACGGGCTTTTACACGCATGCTCAAACTCAAAGGTATAGTGTATGAGCCGCAAATTCTGGACAAAGAAGAATACCTCTCAATTATCAACAAATAATCTCACAGGCTGCCCAAGCAGTATATCCGGATAAAAAAAAACAGGATTGCGACATGCAGCCTGTCTGTTCTTTAATACATAATCCGAAAAAACACATAACACATTAAAACCATGCGGGTACGTAAAAACATAGCAACAAGCGACGAAGGTTTTGTATTTAACCCTGCCACCGGCGATTCGTTTTCAACCAACTCAATCGGAGCAGAAATAATTCGTTTGATGAAAGGCGAGAAGAGTGCAAAAGAGCTTGTGGAGATATTCTGCAGCAAATACGATGTGGATAAGGCATTGTTTGAAAGAGATCTGGAAGATTTCACCCTTCAACTGAAAGAATTCAACATACTGGAGTGAAAAAAAACTGAATAACCAAAAATAAACCAAAAAAGATGTCAAAAAAACCACGAAAGCTGGTTATAGCTGTCACAGGACTAAACGCTATCGACAGTCCGGGACCCGGAGTTGCCGTAATCAGAGCCATACGGGAGTGTCCGGATTTTGATGTTCGCATTATCGGATTATCATACGATGCGCTCGAACCCGGTATTTATTTGCACGACATCGTGGATAAAACGTATCAGATACCCTATCCTTCGGTCGGTACCGATAGTTTGATGGATAGACTCCGGTTCATTCATGAGATAGAAAAAATAGATGTGATCATTCCGAATTTTGATGCCGAACTGTTCAACTTCATAAAGATAAGTGCAAAACTCAACGAAATGGGTATCAAAACATTTTTACCCGAAATAGAGCAATTCAACGCGCGGGATAAAATGAAACTTTTCGGGTTTGGACAGAAAAACGGCTTTCATGTGCCTGAAGATAAACTGATTCACGAACTGAAAGAGTTGAAAAAAATCGACAGTGAATTTGATTTTCCACTGGTGGTCAAAGGTAAGTTTTACGATGCGATCATTGCCCACAGCACCGAAGAAGCTGAAAAAGCTTTTCTGAAAATACAGGCTAAATGGGGTCTGCCCATTATCATTCAGGAATTCATCCGTGGAACTGAAATAAACATAGCTGCACTTGGCGATGGTAACGGAAATGCCATCAGCATCATACCCATGCGCAAACTGTATATCACCGACAAAGGCAAAGCATGGGCAGGCGTAACCCTCGAAGATGAAAATCTGCTTGAACTGGCCAGGAAATTCATCAGGGTGACCCGCTGGCGGGGCGGATGCGAACTCGAAGTCATGCTCACCAACGATGGCAAACCCTACATCATGGAAGTAAACCCCCGGTTTCCGGCATGGATATATCTGACAGCTGCAGCGGGACAAAATCAGCCTTCAAGCCTGGTAAAAATGGCACTGGGAGATCACGTAGAGCCATTTACAGCATATGAAGCGGGGAAAATTTTCATACGTTATGCGTGGGATCACATTACCGATATACGCGAATTTCAGAAAATATCGGCCAACGGCGAACTTTAGATATTACCCGTTTTTTTACAAAAAAATTATTACAATGGAAAAACTAAGATACGAACGACCCGTCATTCAGAAAATGAACGCGGGATTGATGAATAAATTCGGTTCCAAAACCGAAAACGAAGTGGTAAACAACATTGACGGAGTACCGGTAAAAAGTCTGACAAAACAATATGGCTCACCACTGTTTGTAATTTCAGAACGTCAGATCAGACGGAATATGCAAAATGCAAAACGCATTTTCAAAACACGCTACCCGAAAGTGCAGTTTGCCTGGTCGTACAAGACAAATTATCTCAATGCAGTATGCCGGATATTTCATCAGGAGGGATCATGGGCCGAAGTGGTATCGGGTTTTGAATATGACAAAGCGTTGTACAACAACGTTCCCGGCTCTAAAATCATTTTCAACGGGCCCGACAAAACGGAAAATGACCTTATAAAAGCGGCAAAAAACGATTCGTTGATACACATTGATCATTACGATGAACTTTACACGTTAATTCGCCTGAGTGAAGAAAACGGCCTGAAGCCGCGGGTGGCTATTCGTGTGAACATGGACACCGGTATATATCCGAAATGGGATCGGTTCGGATTCAATTTTGAAAACGGGCAGGCATGGAATGCCCTGACAAGAATTATAAACTCACCGGTACTCCGGCTGGCAGGCATACACTGCCATATCGGCACATTTATGCTCTCAGCCAATGCCTACACTATAGCAGCACGAAATTTGTGCGAACTGGCCTGGAGTATCAAAGAGCGATTTGGTATCATGGTGGATTACCTGGACCTGGGAGGCGGATTCCCTTCGACCAACACACTCAAGGGAGCCTATTTGCCCGGCACAGACACCGTTCCTTCCATCGATCAGTTTGCCGATGCCATTACCGATGTGATTATCAGTTATGGATTCAAGCAGGACGAACTGCCTACGCTGATACTCGAAACCGGACGTGCCTTAATAGACGATGCGGGCTATCTGCTGACTACCGTGCTTGCCACCAAAAGACTTTCTGACGGGCGGAGGGCAACCATTCTGGATACAGGTATCAACTCATTATTTACCTCGTTCTGGTACGAACATAAAATAAATCCGGCAGAACCACTGGGGAGTCAGACCGAAGAAATGGTGCTTTTCGGTCCATTGTGTATGAATATCGATGTTGTACGTGAGAGTATAGTAATGCCTCTGCTCGAAAAAGGCAACCAGCTCGTTATACAGAAAGTGGGCGCTTACAATATGACACAGTGGATGCAGTTTATCACTACCCGACCCAATATCGTACTTATTGACAGTGAAAATAACTCACACGTAATCCGGGAGGCCGAGACACTGGACTATGTGCAACAACCTGAACGTATCCCCGACCACCTGAAATAGAAGGTACAATCAAAAAAAAAGCAGAATTTGTATTGCAATAAAAAAAACACCTACTTAAATCACACCGGATGTCAGTTAGCAGACTTGTAAACGAAGTAAAGCATACGTGGATTCCAGCTGTACTGAACAGTTATTCAATTATTTTTTTTCTGAATAACCGTTTTCTGGCCACCGTACTGCTTGTTGTCACTTTTTTTAATTTCTATGCCGGTTTGAGCGGTTTGCTGGCAATCATTATCTCGGTTGCGCTGGCCAAAACGATGCATCTGGATTCCGATACCGTTAAAAAGGGAATTTACAGTTTCAATGCATTGCTTACGGGTTTAGGTATGGGTACTTTTTTCGATCCGGGCATTGTATATTTCAGTCTGCTCATTATCGTCACCATTTTCTGCCTGCTTATATCTGTATCACTGGGAGCATGGCTTTATAAATATTACCTGCCTCATTTAAGTATTCCCTTTGTTATATCATTCTGGTTTCTGCTTTTGCCGGCTTCTCATTTTGAAAATCTGGGACTTACACAGCGGAATATCTACTGGCTGAATGAAATGTATGCCATGGGAGGCAGCAACCTGATTGCCATTTTTCAGTCCATCGACTCGCTTCCGATTAATAAAATGGTGGACATTTATCTTCGTTCGCTAAGCTCTGTATTTTTCCAAAGCAATCTGGTTTCGGGTATTCTTATAGCAATTGCCCTGTTGGTCAGCTCCAGGATTTTCTTTTCATTGTCTGTCGTCGGGTTTCTGTCGGCTTATTTATTTGCACAGTTTACCGGATCCGACTCAGCCAGCCTGACCTATTATAATATAGGTGCCAACTATATGATGGTAGCTTTTGCCATCGGAGGTTTTTTTGTCATTCCATCGGGCAGATCATACCTGTGGACAGTATTTCTCGTTCCGCTTACATCACTGATTCTGCTCTTTTTTTACAAGTTGCTTGGTTATATACAGCTTCCTGTTTTCTCACTGCCTTTTTCGTTTGTGGTAATCTTGTTTATTTATTTTCTGCAGCAACGTGCCAAAGCCGGCGGATTGGTACTGAGCCCTTATCAGCATTATTCCCCCGAAGTTAACCTGTATACTTACAGAAACAATTCCTTACGGTTTTCGAGGTTTACTTACAAAACGATGGGATTACCTTTCTGGGGCGAATGGACTGTATATCAGGGGTATGATGGCAGATACACCCACCTTGGCGAATGGAGCAAAGCACTTGATTTCCTGATAAAAGACAGCAATGGAATGACATTCCGCGGAAACGGTTACCAGTGTCAGGATTATTATTGTTTCAACAAGCCGGTGATAGCTGTTGCTGACGGAATTGTTGAAACCATCACTGACAACATTGAAGATAATGAAATAGGAAAAATTAACATGCAGAACAACTGGGGAAACACCGTGGTAATCAATCATTATCATGGAGTGTATTCACAAGTTTCTCACCTGAAAATCGGATCAATCAAGGTTAAAAAAGGTGACTTTGTGAAAGCCGGTGACATTTTAGCGCTTTGCGGCAATTCCGGGCGCTCACCAGAACCCCACTTGCACTTTCAGATACAACATCAGCCCTATACAGGCTCCAAAACGATATTTTATCCTTTTTCATATTTTTATTCCAGGTCTGTAAAAGCACAATCGTTGCGCCAGTTCACAGTTCCGCACGAAGAAGAAATCGTATGCAATATTACTTCGGATCCTATGCTGGTGAAAGCTTTTGACATTATGCCCGACAGCAGTTTGAAATTCAAATACCAAAACAGCAGCGGGATACAAATAACCGAACAGTGGAACTCATACACAGATGCTTACAACAACAAATACCTTCATTGCGTCAACACAGGTGATGTGGCCTACTACGTATGTGATGGATCAATGTTTTACTTTACCACCTATTACGGAAGTAAAAAATCGTTGTTACACAGTTTTTTTCTGAGTGCCTACAAAGTATTTTTGAGTACCGAAGGAAATGTAGAAATCACTGACACTATTCCATTGAATTACAGTAATCGCAACCAATTTATCCCGTGGATAAATGACATTTTGTCGCCATTCAGGAGTTTTGTGTCCTTAAATTTCACACAAAGCCTGCACACTGTAACCGCAAAACATGAAAAGGACCTGGTAGTGCTCAAATCTGAAACTGTGCTGAGTTATCCGCGTAAGAAAAGAAAGATGACACAATCGTTGATAACCATTAAAAATGGTACAATTTATGAATTCAAATTTCAATCAGGAAAAACCAACATTCATGCATTATGTATAAACTAATTTTTTTATCGGTTTTAATGCTGTGTTCGTCGCTCGTTGCCAGTTCGCAGGCTTACGATGTATCGCGTGCGGATACAATTACAAAACAACTTTTCGTTGATGGTAAGTGGGACGAACTGATTGAGACCGGCAACAATATCCTGAAAGAAAAGATTGACTTCGAAACGTTAAGACAACGCCTTGGATATGCATGGCTGATGAAAGGTAACTACCTGAAATCACGCCTGCAATACGAAAACGCATTGAAATTTGACAAAAAAGATGAAATCAGTAACTTATATCTGTACTACAGCGGTCTGTATACAGGCGATGAAGGTGTATCACGTTTTTATGCCGGCAAACTGAGCCCGGAAACGCGGCAGGAAATGAAAATAAAAACTTTCAGGTGGGTGGATGCTGTAGATGTGGAATACAATTATAAAACCGGTTCGACGCTTTATACCCGGTCGGCACCCAACTATTCACGTCTGGGGATAAACACAAACCTGGGCTTTAGGGTTTCGCTTTATCAGAGCATTTCCACATTCAGTCAGACCTACTACAACGTAACTGACGTTCGCCAAAATGAATACTACGCCCTGCTATCATACAACCCTACAGCCGCTGTGTCCGTTCATGGCGGATATCACTACCTCGCATCCACGGTGGACACTGCAGACTTCAGAGCCAACATGTTTTTCGGAAAACTGGCCTACAAAAAACACATTTTCGACGGTGCACTGATCGGTTCGCTGTATTCGGACAGTGCAGATAAGTACCTTCAAACCGGATTGCACGCCGGTATTTCACTGACCCCGCTCAAATATCTGTACGCTCAGACTACCATTTACCGCCTTTCTAATTCCATTACATCAAACTGGGTATACTCGGGCAGTGTGGGTTTGGCACCTTTACGTAAATGGTGGATTGAAGCCAGTGCCACACTGGGAAATCAGAAAAACTTTGTGGATCTGAATGGAATCTATGTCCATAATTCGGCCGATTATTCCACTTCTCGGGTTGGAGGCAGCCTGTTTTTCTATCCGAACAAAAACCTGACGCTGTTCGGCAATTACACCTACGACACACGCTTTATAAGCGATTATGACATGAACGTAACTTACAATCAACATTCAATCACAGGAGGAATAATATGGAAACTTTGAAGAAATTTTTGCTGGTAATTGTTTTTGCATCTGCAATTCATTTTACTTATTCTCAACAAATTACGGCAAAACAAAAAGTGTACTATAAGAATTATGATTTGGAAAAATCGGGCAATTATGCGGCTGCCATAAAGGAACTGAATGCTATTTATAAATCAGACGATTATTTTGCAAACATCCGGTTGGGCTGGCTTTACTATTTATCCAAACAATATGCTAATTCTATCGAATATTACGAAAAAGCCATTTCACTCAAACCGTATGCCATCGAAGCCAAATTCGGATTGATAAAACCGCTGAGCGCAATCGAAAATTGGGATAAGGTAAAGACAACCTATCATCAGATTCTGAAAATTGATCCTCAAAACACGGTGGCAGGCTATTGGCTCGGAGTAATTTACTACAACCGAAAAGACTATATAAATGCCAACAAACTCTTTGAAAAAGTGGTGAATCTTTATCCGCTTGATTACGATTCGGGCATCATGCTCGCCTGGACCAAACTTAAATTAGGCAAAACTGCCGAAGCCAAAGTACTTTTTCAGCATACACTCACATTGCGACCTAACGACAATTCGTCACTTGAAGGTTTGAAACTGATAAAATAATCCGGTTTAATGATCCGCTGAAAACCGAAATTCTCTTTTTGTTGAGAATTTCGGTTTTTTATTATTAATTTTTCTAATATCCGGTCATTTCAACTGCCTCCTTTAATAATAAAAATACATTTTGACATGCTTCAAATATAAATCTGTAAGCACTTACAGAATTAAACACAACACGAAAAAAAAAATATACATTTTTTTATGTTTTGTTGTTTACTTTCAAAATTTTTTTCATTTCTTTGCAACATAAATAAACATTTTTTTATAACCGGACACGAAAATCACTTAAAAAGAACAAGTTTATACATCATAATATCATTAAAATTGCCTGTTACACTGAATTTTTGACAAATAAAAAACATTACGAATAACATAAAGACACAATCAGGATACAAATAATAAATTTTCGTAATATTATTCTCAATTATTAACTTTAAATTTAGAAAGAATGAAAAAAAAAGGCCTTTCAAAACTGAGAGTTGTAATTTCGCTTTTTTTAAGCGTCATTGCCTTTACAACTTTCGCACAAAATCTCACCGTTTCAGGTACTGTAACTGATCCGAACAATGTGCCGGTAATCGGTGCAGCAGTTGTTGTACAGGGAACTTCCGGTCAGGGAACCGCTTCAGATTATGAAGGAAAATTTGTTTTAACAAATGTACCTTCTTTAGGCAGTATCCGTGTAAGTTATGTCGGCATGCTGCCTCAGGTCATTCAAGTAAATGGCAGAACCAGCATCAACATTATCCTGCAGGAAGACTCAAAAACACTTGGAGAAGTTGTCGTTACCGCTTTAGGAGTTCCAAAACAAGCCCGTTCGGTGGGCTATGCAACTTCCAAGGTTTCACCGACAGAGATTGAACGCACCAATGCCATTAACCCTGTAACTGCATTACAGGGAAAAGTTGCCGGTGTTAACATCAACATTGGTGGAGCATCAGGGGTGACATCAAGCTCATCAATCACCATCCGTGGCGCAAAATCAATCGACAAAAACAATTCACCTATTTTTGTGGTTGATGGTATGATCATTCAGGAACCTATCACCGGAGCACTTTCAGGTACTGACTGGGGTTCACAGTTGAAAAATCTTAATCCCGCAGACTACGAAAGTGTTACTGTTCTTAAAGGTGCTGCTGCAACTGCACTTTATGGTTCACGTGGTGCAAATGGTGCTGTTGTTATTGTTTCTAAAGGAGGAAAATTCGGGAAAAAAGGTTTGGGTATCGAAGCATCTCAAATACTGGAAACTACAGACATTTACAAATCTCCCATTGAATTTCAGAATATTTACGGAGCAGGTTCACCCAATAATGGATATGAAGGTGGATTTCTGGCTGATGGAACTCTGCAGAAAACTGCAAATAGTTTCGGTCCGAAAATGGATGGATCCATGTTGAATCAATATTTACCCAATGGAGAAAAAACTCCTTACTCAGCTCATCCCGATAACTGGAAATCGCTGTATCAATCAGGATTAAACAGTACCACAAATGTAGCAATAAATGGTGGTGGAGAAAAGTCTTCTTTCCGTATTTCGTACTCATATACAGATAATAACGGCGTTTTCAAGCGTAATGAATTCAAACGTCATTCTATATCTTTTAAGGGATTAACAGAGCTGAACAAGATTTTCTCTCTTGAAGCCGGAGTAAATTACGCCTTTTCTTCCGCACAAAACGGTGCAAATCAGGGAGGATGGAACTGGGGAGGCAACGTAGCCATGATGAGCACATATTATAGTCCCCGAAACATGGATATTGCCGCATACGAAAGTATGTATCGGGATCCATTGACACAAGCTGTTGAAACTACTACCCCATGGGGTACACTACGTGGTTATCTGCATTCGAGAGATATGAATTTGAATCAACGCAATGAAAATTCTTTATTATCGAACATGACGCTGCGTGCAAATATCGCTCCATTTTTAACAGCAAGCCTAAAGGGTAACTACAATTATTACGGTATATCAACACTGGAAAAACAATACGGTACAGGTGCCAACTACGGACCATCTGGTACAGGATATTATGGTCGAGGAGGTAGTATATCCGGTTCGTACAATTTCCTGGGTATGTTGCAAACAACTGGAAATAAAATAAATATTGCCGGAGAAACCATCACACTTGATGCAATTGTAGCTGCTGAACTTTACGGAAATACAGAATCGCACTCATGGAGTAAAGGTACAAACGGTGGTTTAGTTACACCCGGCGTTTTTGCTTTTTCCAATTCGAAAAACAAAATAGAACCAACATTCAACTATACACCACGTAATAATCAAACCTTTGGGGTTTCCGGAATTATTAATTTAGCTTGGAGAGAACAGGTTTACCTTGAACTGACAGGACGTAATGACTGGTTGTCGACATTGACTTACCCATCCTATATGGTTACCGGTCAAAATAATTATACCGTATTTTATCCTTCGGCTAATTTATCTTGGGTGTTTTCCGAAACATTTAAGGCTCCACAATGGTTTACTTTAGGTAAACTTCGCGCTTCACTTGCCCGTGTAGGTATGGGAACAAGTGCTTATGCCACTACCAATGGCTTTGGGGTATTCTCGCAGAGTTCGCAATATGACCCTACCCGTAACAGCGTTCTTATTGCCAATCCAAATCTTGGCACTGCCTGGAATAATGACCTAAAACCGGAGATCCAACAATCCATCGAGATCGGTACTGATTTGCGCTTTTTCAACGAACGTTTGACTTTGGACGTTGCTTATTATAAAACCAATACTAAAAACCAAATCATGTCTATACCTGCAGTAACAGAATCAGGTGCAAGCACTCAACTGATCAATGCTGGTAATATTCAGAATCAAGGTGTTGAAATTCAATTTGAAGCTACACCAATTCGTACCCGCGATTTTCGTTGGACAATAGGTTCTAACTTCACATTAAACCGTGGCAAAATCATAAAACTGCATGATAACGTAAAAGAATGGCAGTTGATGGGAGCTTATGATGGCGGTCCTGAAATCTGGGCCTATGAAGGAGGAGATTTCGGTGTTATCACTACTCCTTACAATTCATCATATGGAGCCGCAATTTATCGTTTTAATAACGAAGAAAATGCAAATGATCCTAGAAACGGAAAACCTGTTATTACTTACTGGGGTAACTATGGTAGTCCAAACTCTGTAGCTGCATACGGATATGTGACAAACATAGATAAAGGAATAAAGGACAGAGTTGTTATTGGTAAAGTTGAACCGGACTTCTTATTAAGTTTCTCCACCTCGTTCTCCTATAAAAACTTTGATTTTTATGGTTTGATTGATGGTCGTGTAGGTGGTCAGTACTTTTCTAATACATACAAGTACGCATCAAGTACAGGTGTTTTAAAATCTTCTCTTTATGGTCGTGATAAAGAACATGGAGGTCTGCCCCGTACCAACTATAAAGGTGAAACAGTTTACGATGCAATACCTCTTGACGCGGTATTCGATGAAGGAACTGAAGCCCCCAAAGCAAGCAATCCCAAAGAAACAATTGATGTTAGTGGATTGACTTATGCCGAAGCTCTTGAAAAAGGTATTCAACCAATGATGGCAAGCACTTATTACTGGGGTAATCTGGGATGGGGAATGCCTGCCGAATTAGGATTACAAGAAAATACATGGTTCTGTTTCAGAGAAATGACAATTGGATATCGTTTGCCGGAAAGCGCATGCGGAAAATTTGGAGCAAACTACCTCAGATTAGGAGTGACCGCCCGCAACCTGGGTTATTTACTGAATAAATTAACGGACGGATTAAACCCTGCAGGTATTTCATCCAACAATCCATTAACTCCGACTGACATCGGTGGCGTTCCATTTGCAAGAACTTATGCAGTTAATTTAACAATCAAATTCTAAATTATATAATAATATACATCATGAATAAGATAAAATATATATTAATCGGTGCTTTTACCCTCCTTACATTAACCGGATGTTTGGATGAGTATAAAGAACTTAATACAAATCCTGAATTATTAGGTGCAACAGATCCACGCAATGCATTTACAGGAGCTACTGAAAACTGGAATAACAGTTCACGTAATCATTTAATGGCAAAATACAGCGGAGTGATGCAATATATGCAATACATTGTATACTATGGAGGCGCTCAGGAAGGTACATATGTCAACACTTCAAAATCAACACGCCCTTCACCATTTACACCATATTATAGTGATTATTTTGGACAAATCGGATTAAAATTGCGCTATCTTGTAAATACGGTTATTCCATTAAATGCAGAAAAAGATCGTTTTCAGAATGTGGCGGCTATAGCTAATATTCTTGAAACCTATGAAGCATGGCTGATGTTTGATGTGAACGGTGCCGCACCCTATACTGAAGCATTTAAGCTTGCAACCGAAGGTATTCGTAAACCAAAATACGACTTATATCAGAAAGATATAAACGGGAAGGCACTTTATAAAGTTTTTGATGAAAAAATCAAAGAAAATGTGGCTTTATTACAAAGCGCTCAGGCTAATCAATACAGTCTGGATAAAAACGACTATTTCTATGGTGGTGATGTAACCAAATGGATTAAATTTGGCAATACCTTACGTATCAAAATGGCGCAACGGTTAGAAAAAGCCGACAAACCTTTTTACACCTCGGTGTTGAATGATGTTCTTTCCAATCAGATCGGAATTATTTCAAATAATAACGAATCCTGTATCTACAATCATCCAAATGAATACAACAATAATACGGATGATATGCATATCCTGACATATCAGTACTGTGCATCCCGTGCTTTAGTAAATTTCCTTACCGCTTACAATGACCCACGACTGCCATTGCTTGTTCGCAGGAATGGATTTGGTACAGGTAACAACAATGTTTCAAATGATGATGTTGCTGCACTCTTAGCTAAATACTATCCAAACTATCAGACACAGTTCGCACAGTGGACTGGACGTTATGTTGGAATGTCAGCTAATCCTGACAGTGCAAACAGTGCGTGGTCAACAGATTCATATTTTACATTACCTTATAAAGATGATAAAGGAGTTGATAAGACAATGACCGTACGTCATAATAGTCAGATAGAAAGTCGTTACTATGTAAAGAACGGAGGTAAAGTAGGAACTCAAATCACTGCACGTGATAAAGAAGATGCCATTTATGATGCATCACAGGATGCTATCAGTTTATTCACTCCACTGATTACCTATCCTGAGGTTTGTTTTATGATGGCAGAAATTGCATTAAAGGAAGGCAGTGCAAAAGGAGGTAAGGATGCTCTGACATGGTTCCGTGACGGCATTCGTGCTTCAATGGAACAGTATCAGGCCTGGGCTGTGAAAATGAAAGTACCTTCTGCAATGAATCCAAATAGTGACAACTACCATCCAATTACTACGGCAGCAATCGACACTTATCTGGCACTTCCTGAATTTCAGTCTGTATCGCTTGAAAAGATTGTTACACAGCAATGGGTAAACTTATTTATGCGTCCGGAAGAAGCCTGGGCAACATGGAAACGCACAGGACTTCCTGCTGTTAAAGCACAACCGGTACCTGTAAATGGTGTAGCATTCTTCGAAGCTATCACAGTTAGTGGTACTAATATGCTAATACCGCGACGTGCTGCCTTGGGGGCACCAAACACTGAAAATCTGGAAAACTACAATGCTGCACTAAAAGACCTTATTGCAGATCCTAATTACGGTCCGGCGGTTGATAAAACAGAAGGACGTATCTGGTGGGATAAATAACAATCTGCATTCTGTTTAATTCAGAAACACATAAAAGGAGGTGAAATTATTTTTTCACCTCCTTTTATGTGTTTACTTATGTTATAGCCGAATATTATAAAAAAGAGAACAATAAAGAAATGAAGAAACTAAATGAAAGATATATATCGTAAAGCAACAATTATTTTCTACAATTAAAAATATTTATTCTTTCCCTTTCAGCATTTCTTCGAGCTTCATCATTTCGTCGCGATACTGAGCTGCTTCGAGAAATTCAAGCTTTTTGGCGGCTTCCTGCATGGATCGGCGGGCTTTGGCTATGGCTTTTTCAAGTGCCGGTTTGGTCATAAACTGCACCACCGGATCGGCAGCCAGGATATTCGGAACTTCGGGCTCAATGTAGGCATTCGGCTCCATTTTGCTGAGCGAGCTGCGTTCACCTTTGGTAATCTGAGTGGGCGTAATGCCATATTTAGCATTGTAGGCAAGTTGTTTTTCACGTCGGCGGTTGGTTTCGTCTATCGTTTTCTGCATGCTCGCAGTCGTTTTATCGGCATACATGATTACTTTCCCGTTCAGATTTCGGGCCGCACGTCCGGCTGTCTGCGTGAGCGACCGGTGATTGCGCAGGAATCCTTCTTTGTCCGCATCCAGAATGGCCACAAGTGAGACTTCGGGCAAGTCCAATCCTTCGCGCAACAAATTCACCCCCACCAAAACGTCATACACGCCCCGCCTGAGATCTTCCATTATTTTCACACGGTCCAGCGTTTCAACATCGGAGTGGATATAATTGCACCGCACATTCATTTTCAGCAAATAATCTGTCAGTTCTTCTGCCATTCGTTTGGTAAGGGTGGTAACCAATACCCGTTCGTCGGCTTCGGTT
>SAAL01000241.1 GCA_009929445.1 Bacteroidia bacterium | reverse complement strand
TGTATTTGCGCAGATTCTTTCCATTGAGACGGATGACCCTATCCGCTTTGATATTGAAGCACTGAATGTCGACGTTATTACGGAATTCAAGAAATATCATGGCGTAAAAATTACTACAGTAGCTTATCTTGATAGAACGAGGATTCCCGTCAGTATAGATATCGGTTTCGGTGATACTATTTATCCCAACAGGATCGTAATGGATTATCCTGCAATTCTTGATAATGACGCTCCTCGTATGTACGCATATTCCACTTATTCAATCGTAGCTGAAAAAATTGAGGCAATTGTATCTCTTGGACTGGCAAACAGCCGCTATAAGGACTTTTATGATATCTGCATTCTTTCAGAGCGTGAAGGTTTTAACGGAGAAATACTCAAGGAGGCAATAATAGAAACATTTGAAAACCGTCATACCCATTTTGAAGAAATTGTAGCGTTTGAAGAAAGCTTTACTGATAATTATGAGAGACAACAGCGTTGGAAAGGATTTCTTCGCAGCAAAAAGGTGTCCGATGATCGTTCTTTTTCGGAAGCGGTATCAAACACGAAGCTGTTCCTTCTTCCCGTAATAGACGCTATAAGACAAAATATTCCTTTCAGTAATCACTGGTTACATACTGAAAAACAGTGGTATAGAACAGAGAACCCCCAGGCAAGGTGACAATAATCTGGAAGTAATCAAGATGTTTTTGGAAGTAGGTGAGGAATAGAAGAAAAAACATCGAAAACAATATCTCCTCACTGAATCGGGAGGGAGGGTCCCATATAGGCTGTTTGCAATATATTATTTTTTGCTGAAAAATCTTTAAAACTCTGCGACATAGACAGTTCTTTAGGACAAATAACCATAGTAGGAATCCTGAATTTACCTGATTCGTAAAGGCTGACGATTTTCTCATCGTTCAAAGTCTCAGAACCGGTTATGACGACAAGTCCAAAAGGATCTTTGCGTGTCGCATCGCTTTCACTAATAACGTCCTCCCAAATGGGGAGGAGGTCTGCAACAAAGCCCGAGGTCTTGATTCCGTTTTCCTTGATCTTTTTTATGTATGCGTCTAGCTCGGCGGATCTCGCTTTGAACGGGCCTTCTTTTCTCAGGTCGGCAGCACAATAAATTATCTCTATTTCGCGAGCTTCCCATCTGTTGTAAGTTATCGTCATGCGGAGTATTTCCGCAACAATTCCCCCCGTTTCCATCCCGTCATCGGATATGCTTCCGGAAGTGTCTATAGCAACGATTATCTTTCCGGGCACGGACTTTTTTGACGGCAATATTACTGTCGTTTTTGGCGCCTCAAACCCATTGTTTGCCGCAAACTTTCTGTTGGCAGCGTTTATCACTGTGGTTTTTCTGTTGTACTTCGAATATGTTTCAGTCCGGTTTGCTGAGTTTATTGTCCTGAAAAAATCGCTTAGCATAATATCGTAGGATCCAATAGCCATTGAACCTCACCTTTCTCCGCACTTGCGGTTTTTTTTT
>SAAL01000240.1 GCA_009929445.1 Bacteroidia bacterium | reverse complement strand
CCTTTAAACTATGCTCCTATGTCCTTTGCTAAATCTATTTCATATATAGATATATAATCTTCATTTTTGTTATTAACAAAGTAGTACAGACTAGGTTTTATCCAATCATCATGTGTAAATTCTCCATCAATAATAAAATCATCTATTTTAACAGTTGAATCTAATTTACGCAAGTCATTAATAAATACTGCTTTGCGTTCATAAATCTTACCTCTGATACCTTCTGAATTTGGATAATATATTGGCAATAAAATAAATTCTTCATCAAATTCATTTTTATATTTAATCATAGTAGTTTTTGTTATAATAGCATTATCAGCTATCAATTCTTCTCTCAAATGATTAACTATCTTTGTAATTCTACTCATTCTTATTACCCCCAAAAAAATAATTTGTAATATCAACTAAATATATTATATCACTATTTGGAGATAAAATCAAGTCTTTTATTTGTAACAATAAAAATAAATATTAATTGGTAGTCTACATCAGATTCGAACTGATACTGTATTGTTTTTGGGACAATTTCCTCTACCTATTGGGATAGTAGACTATTTGGTGGAATCGACAGGATTTGAACCTGCAAAGACGGATTAAAAGTCCGTTATGATAGCCAATTTCATCACGATTCCATTAAATTTCTAAAATTTTATTATCTCTAAAATATAATTCATAATCATTAATAATATCAATTAATTCTTTAAATTTAATATTAACAAAATCTTTATTTTCTTTTCCTAAATCTTTTATTATTAATATATTATAGTTACACTTTAATATATTATCTATTTTTAATTTATCTCTTATTTTTGTTTGTTCTAAAGAATGATTTTTTCTACATTTTTTATAATGCCAATTACCATTCCATAATATAGCTAATTTATGCTTTATAAAAATAACATCAGAATCCCAATTATTAAATATATTTTTATTAGTTAATATGTTTTCATCTACGAAATAATTAATACACAATTCAGAAAAATATATTTCATTTTTTGACCTTCTATTTGTAATTTGTGCAGATTTTAACCCGCCCTTTCTAGCATTTTCTTTATGTCTATCTGTTTTATTATAATTACTAAAATTATTATTTTTTTTAGCTTGTATACTTTGTTTTACTGATAATCTTTTAATTATATCACTGTCTTTTTTTGTTAAACCTTTATTCCACGCAGTATGACAATATCCAGTAAAACCAAAATGATATTTGATATGCGTATATATGCCACGTTTAAAATATAATTTATTACATATAGGGCAAATTACTTTGTTGTCTTTTTCTACAAATTGATCAATATTAATAATATACTCTTTATATTTTTCTTCTTCGAACATATAGATAAAACTCCTTAATTATATCGTTATATAATTAAGTTATTTATTTTATCTATTAGTCCGATGCTGACTACCACTGAGCTACCAGGTCATATAAGTAAATAATGGTGCTTGAAATCTGATTTGAACAGACAATCTCCCGATTATCGGTCGGGT
>SAAL01000128.1 GCA_009929445.1 Bacteroidia bacterium | reverse complement strand
TCCCGTTTTTTGCGGGAATTGAATCGTGTGGCAAACACGATTGAAAGACTTTCAACAACCGTCGCTTTTAAATCTTCATCATTCATTGTCGGTGGGCGACGGAATGATAAAAAACGGTCTTGTCATTCAGATGCGAAGCGAGGAATCTAATTTCAATACTCTTTGCTGCCACTCACACTCCCTTGTTGGAAAGGGAATAATGAAAAAAACGGCCTTGTTGTTCCTGTCAGAGACAGGTAAACCTGCCGGAGGTTTATTCGCCTCAGTAAGACAGGTAAACGGATTAAGTCTTCATGCGTTATAAACGAAAAACCACATTCCCCTGTTAGAAAACGAAAGGGAGTGTGGTTTAATGCAATTTCCGATTAATTGTGAATCCTGTTTAAGGTAGGGTAGGGAGCTATTTTTACAGCACCCCCTGCGCCATCATGGCTTTGGCCACTTTCATAAAGCCTGCAATGTTGGCACCTTTCACGTAATTGACATAACCGTCAGCTTCCGTTCCGTATTTCACGCAAGCTTCGTGGATGTCGCTCATGATACGTTGCAGTTTTTCGTCCACTTCTTCGCGAGTCCAGCTCAGACGCATGGAGTTCTGGGTCATTTCGAGTCCTGAAGTGGAAACACCGCCTGCGTTGGCTGCTTTACCCGGAGCATACAGAATTTTGTTTTTCAGAAATACTTCCACTGCTTCGGGAGTCGATGGCATGTTAGCACCTTCCGAAACTGCTATACAGCCGTTTTTAATCAACGTTTCGGCATCGTCGCCGGTGAGTTCGTTTTGAGTAGCAGAAGGTAGTGCAATGGTGCATTGTTCACCCCACGGACGGGCACCTGCCACGTACTTGCAGCCGTATTTCTCGGCGTATTCGCGGATTCGGCCTCGATACACGTTTTTCAATTCAAAGATAAAGTCCAGTTTCTCGCGGTCAATTCCGTCAGGATCATAAATGTAACCATCACTATCAGAGAAAGTAACTACTTTTCCGCCCAGTTCAAGCACTTTCTCGGCAGTGTAAGTAGCCACATTTCCCGAACCGGAAATGGCTACCACCTGTCCTTTCAAATCGGTGATGCCTTTGGCTTTCAGCATATTCATCAGGAAGTAAATGTTGCCATATCCGGTAGCTTCCGGGCGAATGAGCGAACCGCCGAATTCGATTCCTTTTCCAGTAAAAGTACCGGTATTTTCACGAGCCAGTTTTTTGTACATGCCGTACATGAAAGCCACTTCACGACCACCAACTCCGATATCGCCGGCAGGAACGTCAGTGTCAGGTCCTACATTTCTCCACAATTCAAGCATCAAAGCCTGGCAGAACCGCATGATTTCAGCACTTGATTTGCCTCTTGGATTGAAATCCGAACCACCTTTTGCACCGCCCATGGGCAGGGTAGTAAGGGCATTCTTAAATGTCTGTTCGAAAGCAAGGAATTTCAGAATGGAAGGACTCACAGATGCATGAAAGCGCATTCCTCCTTTATACGGACCGATTGCGTTGTTATGTTGGATACGGTATGCCATGTTGGTTTGTACATTTCCCTTGTCGTCCACCCAGGTAACGCGGAATGAAAAAATACGATCGGGAATACAAAGTCTTTCAATCAGATTCTGTTTTTCAAACTCCGGATGTGCATTGTACACATCTTCAATTGATTCAAGGACTTCATGGACTGCCTGATGATACTCGGATTCGTTGGGGAATCTTCTTTTTAAATCATTTAAAACTTCTTCGGTTTTCATTCGTAAATAATTGATTTTTAGTTGTAATATGGAACTCGACCCGAAAAAACCGGGACTCAATTCATTCGATACACGTTTTTATTTTGTATAAAAAATAATTTTCGGGTGCAAAGTTATGATAATTAGTTATTTCACAAAAATAATTGACATATTATTTTTAATTATGTCATTTGAGTTACAAATAATATCAAAAAGTGTATATAATTGCAACAATTAGGCATATTGATTTTTATGGCTTTTATGTTGCATCATTAAAATAAAAAACTTAATTTTGCAAATCGATTCCAGGAAAGCTGCCAGAGAGGTCGATCGGGCCGCACTCGAAATGCGGTGAACGGGTAACTGTTCCGGGGGTTCGAATCCCTCGCTTTCCGCAAAAATTAATCAAATCCCAAAACTGATACACGTTGAGGGATTTAATTTTTTCCGGCTGTTTCTGTCAGATTGGCTGATTTATATGCTTTTTTCACACGTTTCCACAACCTGTCTGTAATCTGTGTTCTTTATTTTTTATTCTGATTAATCATGAAAAACAAACTATGTCCGCAATGTAAAGTCCGCCGGTTTCAGGTGAAAAACGAGCGGGGTGAAGCCGTGGTAGTCACGGTGGATGAACAGCTTCAGATCATTCCGATACACGAAGGCACCAGCCTGGATGGATTCGATCTGGAAATTCTGTACTGTCTTGGTTGTTCGTGGAAAGGCAGTGTAAGGCAATTAATCTGATTTTTCTTCTTTTTTACCGGATTTTTGTTTCAGGCATGTAATAATGTTTTCCCAGTTTTTCATTTTTTTTCATTTACGGGAGCTTATGAAATTACCTTTAAATTTTGTGATAAAGTAATTTTTGTTAAAAAATTATTACTCAATACTCCAAAAACCGTTTTCAATTGTACAATCTATAAATCTCAAATTGTAAATTTTAAATTTATATAGTACTATGAATATCCCTTTCGAAGAGCGTCCTGCCGGATGTACTGACATCATGTGGCGCTACAGCCAAAATCCCGTAATTGATCGTTACGCCATTCCTTCATCCAATAGCATTTTCAACAGCGCTGTGGTGCCTTTTGAAAATGGATTTGCCGGTGTATTTCGTTGCGATAATAAAGCCGTGCAGATGAATATATTTGACGGTTTCAGCCCCGATGGCATCCATTGGGAAATAAATCATGAGCCCATCACATTCAAGCCGGGAAACACCGAAATGATTGACAGCGAGTATAAGTACGACCCACGCGTGGTGTGGATTGAAGACCGTTACTGGATTACCTGGTGCAACGGCTATCACGGCCCAACCATTGGCATCGGTTATACGTTTGATTTCAAAGAGTTTTTTCAGTGCGAAAATGCCTTCCTGCCATTCAACCGAAACGGGGTTTTATTTCCGCAAAAAATCAATGGAAAATACGTCCTGCTGAGCCGTCCGAGCGACAACGGACATACACCTTTCGGCGATATCTACCTGAGCTATAGCCCCGACATGAAGTATTGGGGCGAACATCGTTGCGTGATGAAAGTAACACCGTTCCCGGAAAGCGCCTGGCAATGTACCAAAATAGGTGCCGGACCAATTCCTATCCTGACCAACGAAGGCTGGCTGCTTTTCTATCACGGGGTAATCACCACCTGCAACGGTTTTCGTTACTCCATGGGCGCAGCTCTGCTCGACAAAGATAATCCGGAGAAGGTGCTCCTTCGGACGCGCGATTACTTGCTTGCTCCGGCAGCGCCTTACGAACTTACAGGCGATGTGCCGAATGTGGTTTTCCCCTGTGCTGCACTCACGGAAGGGAATAAAGTGGTTGTGTATTATGGTGCGGCCGACACGTGTGTGGGCATGGCATTCGGATACATCGACGAGATTATTGAATTTATGAAAACAAATGGAATGCCGGTGATGTAGATATTGATTCGTTGCTACGCACCTCAATTTTCTTGTGTGATATATTTTCTACAAATGAAACGCAGCTACGCTGCTTGAAATGCAGAATTGCAAATTGAAAGAAAATGTTTATAAAATTAACAAGGTGCGTAGGATATGTTTTTATTGTACATTAGGTAATGAATTGCACTAAGGTGCGTAGCACCGCATCATTTGTTGAGCAAAAAATTGAAAAGACCAACAAGGTGCGTAGCACCGATTCAATTACATAACATAACATTATTTATAAGAAAGGTGCATAAAACCGATTCAATACACCAATAAATACAACAATGAAACCAAAATCATTAATTATTGCCGCTGGTTTGTTATTTGTTTTTCAATCGTCGTTTTCCCAAAACGTGACTGACTACATCAATCCATTTATCGGATCGACCAACTACGGAACCACCAATCCGGGCCCTGTTTGCCCGAATGGTATGATGTCGGTTGCACCATTCAACGTGATGGGTTCCCGACAGAATAAATTCGATAAGGACAGTCAGTGGTGGTCAACTCCATACTCCTACGATAATAAATTTTTTACCGGATTCTCGCATGTCAATCTGAGCGGAGTAGGTTGTCCTGATCTTGGTTCGCTGCTGCTGATGCCAACAGCCGGTGAATTGAACGTGAATTATGAAGAGTATGGCAGCGAATATACCGCTGAAAAAGCTTCTCCGGGTTATTACACCAACCGGCTGACGAAATACAATATCCTTACTGAAGTATCGGCAACGACACGAAGCAGCATTGCCCGTTTTACATTTCCGAAAGGGAAAGCAAACATACTGATGAACCTTGGCGAAGGGCTAACCAACGAGAGCGGTGCCTGGATGCGCCGGACAAGTCCTGTGGAAATTGAAGGGATGAAAATGCTGGGCACTTTCTGTTACAATCCGCAGGCAGTTTTTCCTGTATATTTTGTCATGCGGATAAATAAAAATCCGGAAACTACCGGTTACTGGAAAAAACAACGCCAAATGACTGCCGAAGCTGCGTGGGACATTACGGCCGGTATTCGGAAACTCTATACACGATACGAAAGAGATATTGCCGGCGATGATATCGGAGCCTATTTCAGTTTTCAGGTGGACGAAGGGGAGAGTATTGAAGTTCAAATCGGCGTTTCGTTCGTGAGCACTGCCAATGCACGCGAAAATCTGAATACCGAACAACCCGGTTTTGATTTTGAGAAAGTGAAAAAAGAAGCCCGCGAAAGTTGGGAAAAAGAGTTGTCGCGCGTTATCGTAGAAGGTGGTACTCACGATGAGAAGGTGGTATTCTACACCGCACTTTATCATGCACTTATTCACCCCAACATCCTGAACGATGTGAACGGACAGTATCCGGCTATGGAAACCGGCAAGATACTGTCCACCGACAGAAACCGTTATACCGTATTCTCGCTGTGGGATACCTATCGCAATGTGCATCAGCTTCTTACGTTGCTTTATCCCGAGAAGCAAATGGATATGGTGCGCTCCATGGTGGATATGTACAAAGAGAGCGGCTGGCTGCCCCGGTGGGAACTTTACGGACGTGAAACGCTGACCATGGAAGGCGATCCGGCCATTCCGGTCATCGTGGACAGCTGGATGAAGGGACTGCGCGATTTTGATGTGAACACAGCGTATGAAGCCATGTACAAATCGGCTACTACTGCCGGCAGGGATAATTTTATCCGTTCGGACAACGATGATTACTGGCAGCTGGGCTACGTTCCGCTACGCGAAAAATTCGACAATTCGGTGTCGCACGCGCTGGAATATTACATTGCCGACAATGCTCTGGCGAAATTTGCTGCCGCTCTTGGCAAGAAAGAAGATGCCGTCCGCTTCAAAGCTCAGTCACTGAATTACAAGAAATATTATTCACCGGAATACGGTGTTTTCCGACCGATTTTACCTGATGGCACGTTCCTGTCGCCCTTTAATCCCAAACAGGGTGAGAATTTTGAAGACGTTCCCGGTTTTCACGAAGGAAGTTCGTGGAACTATTCATTCATGGTTCCGCACGATATTCCGGGATTGATAAAAATGCACGGCGGTAATATAAAATTCACCCGGAAGCTGCAGGAAGTTTTTGACGACGGCCATTACGACCCGACCAACGAACCCAATATCGGCTATCCGTATCTTTTCAATTACGTGAAAGGGGAGGAGTGGCGTACGCAAAAACTGACCCGCGAACTCCTTGAAAAACATTTCAGAAATGCACCTGACGGACTACCCGGCAACGACGACACGGGTACCATGTCTGCCTGGGCTGTATTTTCGATGATGGGGTTTTATCCGGTAGTGCCGGCTGATATGAGTTACGCCGTTACATCGCCCGTTTTTGATAAAATAACGATTCAGCTTGATACGAAGTATTATCCTAACAACCGGCTGGTGATTGAAAAACGGAAAAATCTGAAATCCGGTGATTATATCCGGCAAATTAAAGTAAATAATAAAAAAATAAACGGTAATTTTCTGAATCATAATAATTTAACTACAGCCGGATCAATTATTTTAGAATACTAAAAAAAAAATGAATAGCATACCACTGAAAGATCAAACAAGAAACCCAATCACGTGGGTCCCGACGGTTTATTTTGCCATGGGATTACCGTTTGTCATTCTGTCTCAGACATCCACGCTGATGTTCAAAAACATGGGCATAAGCGATACGAACATCACATTCTGGACTTCGCTCATTATGCTTCCGTGGACACTCAAATTCCTGTGGAGTCCGTTTCTGGAAATGTTCAGGTCGAAAAAGTACTTTGTGGTGCTGACACAGTTTGTGTCCGGAATAAGTTTTGCGCTGGTGGCAGTTTCGCTGCCTTTGGAGGGCTTTTTCAGATACGTAATAGCCGTTTTTGTAGTCGTGGCATTCAGCGGAGCTACTCACGATGTGGCCACTGACGGTATTTATCTGAATGCGCTCAGTGCAAAGCAGCAAGCGCAATATGTTGGCTGGCAGGGTGCTTTTTACAATGCTGCCAAATTTCTTTCGGCAGGAGCATTTGTAGCATTAGCCGGTCTCCTCGAAAAGTCCATCGGGATTACGAATGCCTGGATGGTTGTCTTCGGAATTTTTGCAGCCATTATGATTTTATTGTCGTTGCTGCATACCCGGACGTTGCCGCAAGGAGGAACTTCGGCTCAGGTTAAGACACTGGACGAGGTGAAAACCACAATGAAAGAGGTGTTACGTAGTTTTATCACCAAAAAGCACATCGTATATTACCTGTTTTTCATTATATTGTATCGTTTTGCCGAAGGATTTGCCATCAAAGTTGTACAGCTGTTTCTGAGAGCCGACAGAAGCGATGGTGGCCTGGGACTTGCTACGGATACCATCGGCCTGATCATCGGGGTGGGAGGTGCCGGAGCATTTATTATCGGTTCGGTGTTAGGCGGCTATGCCATAGCGCATTACGGACTCCGGAAAAGTTTGTTTGCTTTGTGCCTTTCGTTCAACATCCCCTTTGTGGCTTACGCGCTGTTGGCCGTGTTTCAACCGGATAATGTGGCAATCATCAGTGCAGCCGTCATTTTCGAATATTTCGGTTACGGATTCGGATTCGTGGGGTTAACTTACTTTATGATGCAGCAGATAGCACCCGGAAAGTACAACATGGCACATTACGCCATTGCTTCGGGCATTATGAACCTGGGATTTATGCTGCCGGGGTTGGCAAGTGGCTGGCTGAGTGATCTGATTGGTTATAAATCGTTCTTTATTTTTGTGCTGTTTGCCACCATACCATCGCTGCTTATCACCTGGTTTGTTCCTTTTACCTATCACGACGATAAAAAAGGAGTGCAAGAGGCTTGAAAAATATTTTGTTAACTGAAATAATAATGCTACCTTTGCACTTCTAAAATCGAAGTCGACGGGGTGTAGCTCAGCCCGGTTTAGAGTACTCGTCTGGGGGGCGAGTGGTCGCAAGTTCGAATCTTGTCACCCCGACTCTGATTATCAAGGACTTACACAAAAGTGTAAGTCCTTTTTTTTTGTTGGTATTCTACCTTTTTTCTACCTTATTAAATCGAAATTACCTTATTGTAACGCTTTATAAAGGATATTTCGGTGTAGTTATATCCGGATACAGCGATGTGAGAGGCACTCCCTGTCGGCTAACTTGAATTAGTTTCGATTTAATCTGACAGTTAAGGGCAAAATACTTAAATTTGTAATATCACAAACAAAATAAGTTTCACCCTTAAAAACTGTCAGAAAT
>SAAL01000127.1 GCA_009929445.1 Bacteroidia bacterium | reverse complement strand
ACGGTCGATGAGCAGGCCGAACAGGTAGTTGGCGGCGATGGAGAAGAGCATCACCAGCAGGTAGACGGTCTCCCCCCAGGCATAGAAAAGGAGACTGGCTGCGAGCAGGATGGCGTTGCGCCCCCGCGAGCCGACAACAAAATAGGCCAACAGGGTCAGCGGCAGGAAGAAGAACAGAAAGATCGTTGAACTGAAAACCATGGCCGACAACCAAGGGGGTCAGAAGTGTGCAGAGCTACCCCAAAGGGCAACACGAGGGATAAGCAGGGCCGATAGAGAGAGGCACCTAAAAAATCTGATTACCATCCTAACTCAGCAAGGTGATTTTTTTCTCGGTAGGACGCTATCTGTCCGACCAGCTTTGGCATACTGCGCCAACCATCTATCATCACCGGGGCGCGCCCTAGCAGTCTGTCGGGCTTTGGCCTGTCAAGTATTGCAACTAACTGTGTTTCGGTTGTTTTACGGTTTGGCTTTAGGGCGGGGCGGAAACACAAAAACACCTAAAATCAGTGCATTGCGGCTTGTCACTCCCCAAAGTCCGACAGCCTGCTAGCGAAAAACAAAATTCAGTTCCAGGAAGGGCTCAGCTTGCCACGATTACTCGCAACCTACGGCACAGAAGAACAAAGCCTGGAGGCCTTGTTCAACAGGCGCTGGCCCCAAGGCTTACGCTGCCCGAAATGTGGCCTCGGGCACTGCGTGGTGGACCGCTTGCTGCACGCCGCCTTGCGCACCCAGCCCGTCCCGCAGCGGTTGCTCAAGTTGGCTGAGGTTCGGTGGTAATCAGATAAAAGTCAGTGACCACCGGCAAAGCCGGTGGCTTGAAAGATTTTGAACCGCTCAAAGCGGTCCATTCAACAGATTCTCTGACCACCTTTCGGTGGTCGACTACTTAAACAAATAGAGTTGCTCGAGACGTTGGTCTTCCTTTTCTTGGTCGCGTATGTACGCCGGAACTACTGCTCATCGGCACCCACAGACGAAACGAAATAGCCCCGTGCCCAAAAGCTCATGCCACCGTAGTTCTTTTTCTGACCGAGGTAGGTCCGCGCGATATGAATGGCACTCTTGCTTTTCATTTACCCCGCCATCTGGGCCACCGCAAACTTTGGCAGGATGGAGATCAGCATATGCACAGGGTCGGACTCTAGGTGCCCTTCCAGCACCCGGCTCTCTTTTTGCCGAGCCAGATTACGTGATACGTCGCAAAGTTTTTTCCGAAGCTGACTATAGAGCAGCTTCCTCCGGCGTTTCTGTATCCACACGATATGGAATTTACATTCCCCTTTGGTGTGGCTTAAACATTGCAGTTTACTCATGAAGCCTCCTTTTTCGCGACTTAGAGCGGGCCACGAATTCGGAGGCTTCTTCATTTTGCCGGAATCGTCAAACTGTCGGGCCCCCCAGTATAGCCGGAAGTTTACTTAAAAAAAACAATCTTTTTTTAACATCATATCACCATTGTCAAGCGACAATCGGAACGTCTCGGTAAATAATTGAAACAACGATGAATTCCACGCTCCGGCGACGGCGGTTTCATAAATGTTTTGGCGCCCACTAGTGCCCACCGACCTCAAGTGTCGGTGGTCTCCCTTAGTCCCGCATACCAGTTGAGAAAGGAGTCCAGCGGGATCCCGGCGACCTGAAGCAACTGGCGGTTGTAATACGGGTCGCCTTCAACCAGTTGGGTGCGCCAGCGCTGCTGAAAGAGACGCCGGTCCTGCTCCCCGGCCTGCGCACGGCTCGTATCGTCCGACCACTCGTCGCCGGGAAAAACCGCGGCTGCATAGGGCGTGAATACATTGGCAAAGCCGCTGGCATGGAGCCGATAGCAGAGATCCAGGTGAGCGAAAACAAGCGTCGCGAAAGCCGGGTCATAGCCACCGTTGCCAAGAAACCTCTGGCGTTCGATCAGACAGAATCCCTCATGCACGGCCAGGGCATTTTGAGGGCAGTGCAGACCGTTGTGCTGCACGGAAACGTCACGGACAAAAGACGCGTAGTAGCGCCAGGAATCCTGGTGCAGATCGGGAAGCGACCCCCGGTGCAGGTGCGGACGATTCTCCTGCGAAAGGCAACCGCCCACCATACCGATTTCCGCTTGCTGACCATACTCCAGCAGAGCCTCCAGCCAGCCGTCCTCATCGAATCGACTCACTCCGACCACAAAGCAGAGAAAATCTCCCTTCGCAGTACCCGCGACCCTATGGCGCCAGGCGGCTTGGCTTTCACTCGCCAGGGGAGGAATCACCCGGAACGGATGCTCACCCTCCGCCGTACCGGGAACGACCTCCGACATGAGCACTTCGACCGTCACTCGGTTGCCCGCCATACGATGCCCAAGCGACTGCATTGCCGCCGGTGTGATTCCCGGACCGGCAACCAGGCTGACGGTGAGTTCCGCCTTCAGGGTGCGTCGCGCCCGGTAAAAAAAACGAAGATCGGTGCAAAGCGCTTCGCCTGTAACACCTCGCCTGTCGAGCGCGGCCTGCACCGCCCTGCGTCCAGCCTCGTCGGCATAGCCCTTTTCGTCGTGGTTGATACTGGTTGAGGTGGCATGGGCCCGCCAGTGATACAGCACCCGGGGAATATTGGTGGTGACCGAGGCGTTCTCCGTCAGTTTGAGCACCAGGTCGTAATCCTGGGCACCGTCGTATTGGGAAGCGACCCCTCCGCATGCCTCAAACAACGAGCGCCTGGTCACGAGAAAATGGGTGATGTAGTTGTGGTTGAGCAGCAGTTCGGCATTGAACCGCGGCTTGTAAAAGACATCGAGCGGGATGCTGAACGTTTCCGGCTCGTGGCCAAAATCGAGCGGCCTGCTTTTGGCGTCGATCAAGGCTTCATCGCAATAAAGGACGTCTGGATCCTCCCGGTCGATGGCCAGGGCAATGTGGAAGAGCGCGTCTTCACTCAACTCGTCGTCATGATCGAGAAAGGCCAGATACTCTCCGCTGGCACATGCAACGCCCGCATTGGTTGCCGCGGCAATCCCCTGGTTTTCGTCAAGGACTTGCACCCTGATACGGGCATCCAGCGCGGCCAGTTCCATCAGGAGCGGTTGGATATGCGCCTCGCTGCTGCCATCGTCGACCAGGCAGAGTTCCCAGTGAGGATACGGCTGGTAGAGGACCGACAGGACACAACGGCGCAACTGGTGGGGCTCGGTATTGTAAACCGGGGTGATGATCGAGATCAACGGCCGGCGATGCAGCCCCGCCAACTCCGGGCAGGGCAGGCAACCGTTCCGCCGCCCAATATGCAGATAGTGGGCCAGCGGTGATTCCTGCGGGGCAAAGCCGGCGCCATAGGTTTCCCGATAGTAGCGCGGATCGAACAGCGGGTCCGGTCGCAGGTCCTGAGCGACACCCACCCTGGCGTAATGGTCGAAGGCTTCCAGGATGGAACCTTCATCGTGCAAATATTCGCGGCGATAGAAAGACAAATCGAGATAGGGATTGGGCCTATACCAAGCCTCGACACCGTAGTCCGGGGCCTCGCCGCCGTGCAGAAAAAAATGCAGCACCGGGAACAGCCAGTCCTCCCGGACAAAGGGATTGGCCGCCAGGTAATAGTCCATGTCGAACAAGGGGTGGGTAGTCTGCAGGCGGCGGTTCTCACCATGGATGTAATCGGCCAGCGGGTTGATACCGCTCGTGAGGAGTTCGGGATGCTGGCGCAGATACCAGGCCCCTTCGAACAACGGATTCGGATCGAGCCCTTGCCGCCAATTGCGCAGGTAATGGGCCAAGGGGGTCTGGCCTACGGGAATAACGGACTGGTAGCGGTCGAGGTAAAAGGTCGTGCAAAAGAGAGGTGTCGGGTCACAGCCCTCCTGCCAGCCAACGCGGAGGTAGTGGAGCAGCGGCTGTTCGTTACCGATATGCGGATAGGTCTCCCGGTACCAGGCGGTGTCGAAAATGCTGTTGGGATTGCGACCCTCCAGCCAGCCAATTTCCAGGTAATGGCCAAGCGGGTCCGTGTTCCGAGGATTTAAGTCAGGATAACGCCGGCAATAATAATCCGCATCAAACAGCCCACTTTTAATGACCAAACGATATTTTTTGTCGAAACAAAAACACTTCAAAACCTGGACCAACCTATTGAAAAAAAGCAAAAAACCTCCATTTTGCAGGCAGTTTGAATGTTACAGACATTAATTGATCGCCACCAGTCACGATACATAGATTTGCCACGAAAGTCTTTTATCTAGTTACACTATCAATGGAATGGTTTTAAATGTCACCACAATTCAATGAATGAACATCCTTCATGCTACCAGTTGAATCAGCTCTTGTCCAAATAGAATAACCATTAAAAAGCTCCTGAAAAAAATAGCCTTCTTTTTTGAGAAGAGAAGAAAAATACTGACTTTTAGTTTTAAAACTCGAAACAACCACAGAAACATCAAGATATCGAAGTGCTTCTATGACTTTTTCTGGTGATTGTTTTGTATCACCAGTGACGAATCGATACAAAATATACCTTCTAGAAAATTCAACGTCCCCAATATACGGCCTAATAAGTGACAAATATTGGCCTCTTGTACTTACAAGCCTGGGATGGTTTTCGAACCTTGAAATAACTCCGGCTATCTCATCAGGAGCTAACAGCCTTCCACTACACTTATCAAACTCAATAGCCTTTAAAGCTACGACAAGATCTCCACTTGGTATTTTCCAACCACCAAGACTCCTAAATGTTCCTATGTTTGAAGGCCGAAGTGTATTGTACGGTAAAGAAAAAAAACCTAAAATTAAAATTAAAAGAAAGATAAAACTAGAAAAAAGAACGAATTCTTTCATTAAAAATAAATTTATTACAATTGTACAAAATGACACGGCACAGAAAACTATAACAGGGAAAGACCAGACAACCCTCCAATAAACTGGCGGGCTTGTAATATATCTTGAAATAAGCTCAGATAGCCAGGGGTTAAGGTAAATCGCAAACAAAAGAAGAGGAGGAACGGCAAGTCTCCATCTTGTTAAAGTGTTTTTTGCAAATAAAGGACCAGTTACAAGCAAAGTGCCAACCAAATACTGCTGATGCTCACCAAAGACAGAAACAAAAACTTGGTATGGAGTCTCAATCGCAAGTTCCATCAATGGAGAATTTTGGGATTGAAAAAAAACGTAAACAAGGTACGGCAATGGAATTAATAAAACAGCAAAACTGTATAAAAGTTTACGCCGATCTCCATTAAAGAATAAAGGAAGATTAGATAAAATGGCACCAAAGCCTGCTAATGGCCCCAAAACCATTCCAAAGTTGGTCATCCCAACCGACGAAAGCTGGCAACATGCAAGCAAAAAAAGATGGTTTGTCGCGCCACGCTCAGAAAAAAACCTTGCAGTAACATAGAAAATAGTTGGAACAACTACTGATAAAAAAACAGCCTTACCCTGAAAAATACGGACGAAAGAAAAATTAGCTGGGCTTCGATGAGTCTCTCCGAGCAACAAAATAAGCAAAAGAGTTACAACACCTGCCATTAACCAATGGTCAGGAATAAGCTCTTTTGTTAGTAAAAAAATTGCGACAACGGCGGCCACAGCCCATACGGGCAGCAAATAAATATAATACACATCCATTGCAGGAATCGAAAAAGTATAGGCAATAGCCGCCGAAAGCATCTCGAACGACGAAAAACGATAACTCTCAAATAATAGCGGAAAACCTAGCTCCCCGAACATAGGATCGGAAGCGATAAGGGGCAATTGGGGATGCGAGGAGGTGAAGGCAGCGAGAGCTACGTAAAACGAATCGTCAAGATCGCTTCGAGTCACAGAGAGAGATAACACAATTGCAGCGAGGGCAAACGCTGCTACGATTAGAAAGTTCGAAGAACCAGAAAGACTTGAATTTGAAAAACGACAAAAAGGCTCCTCTGTGTAATTCCAAAAAATGCAGAGGAATAACAATAGAGACGAACTAACCAAATACGCGGCCCAGGACCAGTATATAAAAACCGGAGACAAGAGCGAGAAAGCCAAACAATAAAGACGAACATACTTATAAGTTTGCCGCTCCCTTTGCGAGTTTACAATTTGGACAGGCTGAGTTTTTTTTTATCCTTACAAAGAAAAATATAAAAAATCAGTAGAGCGGGAATTGAAAACAGGGATATAAATATTAGCGCGCGCAAGTTCAATCCCATCAAAGTACAAAAATGAGACGCAAGAGTCCATCCGGACATAAAAATTAAAAGTCCGGTAATTATCAAACGCATCAGACTTTCGAGCAGGCTACAGTCATATTTTTCAATATTCATCATTTCACTTATCACGAATAAAATTTTTCAAAAAAAATGACGTTGCTGCAGTTAAAATAATCACGTAAGAAGGCAACGCGTATCTAACATGTGCATCCATTCCAGATTCAAAAGAAAAAAGCATAGAGTTTACGACGACCGCAGAAGAAATTACAAGCAGGCCCAGATCAGCTTTTTTTTCAGTTGCTTTAAAATATGAAAAAAATATTTTTTTATTCAAAACATTTATTGTATTAATAATAATCAACATGATAAAACTAATAAAACCTATAACTAAAAAAACAAAAGTCAAATTAGGCGCAAACATCGCCATTCTCGTTATTGTCCAATCAGTAGCTATTGATAAAGGTAAAAAATTTATAGCCTCTAAATAAAAAGTAAAATTTGGCAATGTGTATTTCAAAAAATCGAACAACGTTTTCGACAGGACCTGAAATGGAAAATGCTTGAATGTAATAAAAGTAATGGTACCAATTATCTTTTGACCATTATTTTCTTTTAAAATTTTAGTTAAAAAGGGGTACACATTATTATTATGCTTGTCAAATTCCAACGAATCTTCGAGAGTTATCTTTTCTTTAATATAATCTGGAAAATATTTATAAGATTCACTCATCCTGGGCCAGACAACTCTATTAAACGCTAGACTAATTACGTCCAATGGCGGTCTATCATGATTAAAAACTTGAGTTTGATTTTTCACAAAAAAAACTAAAACTACTGAAACCAACATAGTAACAATTGAAAATGAAATTGTTTTAAAAAATTTACATTTTAATTTTCTCTTTTCAAAAAATAAAATAGAAATATATATAGAAAAAACAAAAAATCCTAAATATAGCTTATCAATTCTTGTTAGCGACATAAGAATAAAAAAAACCGATGCTATTAAAACGTAAAATGCGTAAAAGTTTTTTTTCCTTAAAGAAAAAATTAAAAAACTCAAAAACAAAATGGTGAATGAGGTCGAGAATGAATCCGTCAAAATAGTTAATGAAAAATGGGCAATTAAAGGATCGAATATAACGACCATAGTAGTGATGAGCGCAATGCCCTGACGAAGAATGTTGCAATTCGAATTTTGGGTTGTCTGTGTGAGAATGAATGGGGGTAGAAAAGCAAGGGTCAAAAGCCATGAAGAAAAAAACACTATTATTATTTGGAAAAAATAAATTATACAATGCAATTCAACGGATAGATAACAAGCTATAAAATTTGCTGTATTTATAAAATAAGGATACAGTATGCCTCTATATTGATCAACCTCCAAGGTGCTGGCCAGATGCAAATACTCTACAGTGTCTCCGTATTGTGGAATCTTGTCAAAATTTCTCGAAATCCACACAGCACCAATAATAATTTTCAGAAAAATTGTTATGAAAATTGTTATGAAAAATATCGATTTTGCATTATTTGGTTCAATTTTGTGCAAGTGAATAAATTTCATTTCACAGCTACTTTGTAGTATCGAAGATTATTAGACTCAACGAGTCTTTCAAGAATACGGATTACGATGAAATTAAAAAAATAACACTTTTGGTCGTGTAATAAAAATATCAGAATCACTGTTTTTTCAGCTGCTCCCGCTTTGGAGGGGTCGAGCTGTTAATTTCGTCACATCCGGCTCAGGCTGGCCTTTTTTCCACTCGCCCCGGGGAAAATCCGGCATGAGC
>SAAL01000239.1 GCA_009929445.1 Bacteroidia bacterium | reverse complement strand
GTCTCTCTATGATAAGAGAATATTTTTTATGAATAGGTCAAAATATGTTTAAGTTTATATCTACTTTCATCTCAAATTCATTTAATACTCACTCACTCAGATTATAATCATAATGTTGTCCAGTATGGATAAGTACTACCAATTCTCATCTATTTTTTAGTTCAATATAGATAGGAGCTTGTTTTATGATATCAGGTTTTGTAGCAATCATTATTATATGAACATATTTCTTATCTGAAGCCTCTATCTCTTCCCAAAATCATTCTCTAATAGATATCTCTTTTTCATCCATTTTGATTAAATTTATATTTTAAATCTTATACTGCCTCCACTTCTTCCTCATCCTCTCCAGTACTTCTAACCACAGAAGCAGAAACCAATATATCATCATTTCATTTGATTTTTGTTAATATAACTCATTGAGTTACTCTTCAAGTTACTCTAACTGAAGAAAGTGCTAATTTTATTGTTTGTCAGTCTTTACTCATAAGTATAACTGATGATGCTTTTAATTCTTCTTCACTCAGAACTGTTGCCCCAATCAATTTACCAGTTTTTGGAGTTACATTCATAGCTTTAACTCAACTTCCTCATCTTCATTGACTTCTATATCATTCTAAATCTGATATTTTTCACATACCATTTTCAGTAACTATAAATAAGTATTTAGCATCTTTTGATACAACAGTTACTTCTATAACTTCATCATCTCATTTAATTCTAATTCATCTTACTCATGAAGCTGCTCTACCCATTGGTCTAACATCATTTTCATCAAATTGTATAGCTTTTCAAAGTCTAGTAGCTATCATTATATTATCATCTCAACAAGTAGTTTTTACCCAAACTAAATCTTCTCATTCTTTGATTTTCAATACTATTAATCAACTAGTTCTTATATTTTTTACTTCTTTCATATCAAGTTTTTTAACAGTTCATCCACTTGATACAAAGAATAAATATTTATTTTTTTCTTCTGTAATATCCAAGATTGAAGCAATAGATTCATCTTTTTGTAAAGATAATAAATTGATTATTGGTTGTCATTTTGCAGTTCTTTGATTTTCTGGAATCTCATAAGCAGGAAGTGTAAATACTCTTCATTTTGTAGTAAAGAACAATAAATCATTATGATTATTTGTTGGTACTATAGTTTGAATCTCATCATCTTCTTTTGTAGCAGTAGTAATTCATTTTCCTCATCTTCTTTGAAGTCTAAATGAACTTGCTTTGATTCTCTTTATGTAGCTATTTTTTGATAATACTATTACAACTTCTTCATTAGGAATTGTATCTTTAGCATTAAATTCTCATACTTTTCAAGGATTTATCTTTGTCCTTCTCTCATCTGAGAAAGTTTCTCTTATATAATCAAGTTCTTCAATTATCAGAGTCACAACTCTTTCAGGTTTAACCAATATGTCTTTTAAATCAGCAATCAATAAATGTTTTTCTTCTAACTCATCTTCTATTTTCTTTCTTTCAAGTCATGCTAATTTAGATAAT
>SAAL01000238.1 GCA_009929445.1 Bacteroidia bacterium | reverse complement strand
TTTGTTAAACGAAAAAGGCGAACCCACAGCCAAAGTATTTGAAGGGTTGGAATATTCAGCCTACCATAACAAACACCTGTTTCAATGGATTGGAGCAGCCGGAATAACTAAGGATATTACCTTTCATTGTTTTCGCCACACGTTCGCAACTTTGCAACTGTTTAACGGAACAGATATTTACACCGTTTCCAAAATGTTAGGACATAAAGACCTAAAAACAACACAGATTTACGCTAAGATTGTGGACGATACCAAACGCAAAGCAGCCGACAAAATTAAATTAGATATGTAACCACTTAAAGCATAAAGGATAATGATAAAAGTAAATTTCACACCGAAAACAGATATTGAGGAATATCTAAACAATGATTTCAACCTTGAAATATTTGAGGACTTAACAGAAAATGAGGACTGGCAGGGAACATTTGAACCCCTTGATTTTTTGAACTTGCTTTACGAACAGTTTGAAATTGTAAACGCTAATAAAGAAAAACCCCTTTCAGTTGTTAAACACTTGTTTGGGCTTAAACTGGAGCAAACCAAACTGTATTGTTTATTGTACTACTTGAAAAGGCATATTTACAAACATTCAGGCAGCGAATACGAACCCAAAGACAAACAGTTAAGTATTTGCAGGGGCTTTATTGAAAAGGAATACGATAAACTGGAAGCAGAATTGTACCCGAAAACAGAACCCGAACCACAGCCCGAAAAGGAAAACAAATACGATTTTCAAAAAGTGAAACAGCATATTGAAACCCTTACAACCGTAAAGGATAAAATTCTATACCTAACAGAAATTAAAACCGACTTTCTACAAAATAAAAGCGGTTGGGATTTAGATTTAGGTACACCCTTTGACCGTAAATGTGAACTGGAAATTAAGAAGCTGAACGAAGTATTAAAACTTGAAGCACACACCACCACACCAAAAGCAAAACCCATTTTCAAACTTTCAGATAAGAAAGGAGCAAAAACCGATTTGATAAGGGTATTAAATGCTTTGTATGAATTACGCCTATTCAATAAGACGGACGGGCAAATACCAACCAAACAGGAATTTATTGAAACAATGGGCGAATATTTGGGCGTTGACCTTTCAAAGTATCATTCAAACCTTTCACAGGCTTTGCAAAACCAACCGTTGGAAGTCAATTTGAAAGTATTTGAGGAAATGAAGGAAGCCACACAAAAAGCCCATTATCAAACCAAATAATCAATATTGACCTAATATTACGTCTATAAAGTCCCGGAACAGACCGGGCGACCTTTGGATAAATTTAAAATTCAAAGGCATGATTATAGTACAATTAGACAGCGAACAATTAAGCAACTTAATACAAAGTTCAGTTCGCAAGGTTTTGAAAGAAACCCCACCCCAAACGGTTGAACCCACCGAACAGCCTGAACAGCTTTTAACTATTCAGGAAGCAGCCGAATTTTTGAGCCTTACAGTACCCACAATGTACAGCAAGGTATCAAAAGGCGAATTGCCTGTAATGAAGCGAAGCAAACGCCTG
>SAAL01000126.1 GCA_009929445.1 Bacteroidia bacterium | reverse complement strand
CGTTTTGGGCAGAATACCATCGTAAACCGCAATTTTTCCGCCGGGCATTGCAAATGCATTTACCTGGTTGACCTTAAACATGTTATATTCCCATTCGAAATTTTGAATTTCGCTTTCAGCACCGTTTGCAACCAGTATTTTTTCAACAGCTGCTTTCAGATTATCACCCACACGATTTACCATCGCCGAGTTTACCTTGTCGGCCGAAAGAGGAACTGAATCTTTCAGTTCTTTGTATGCTGCAAAACTCATTTGGTTTAATTCTGCATCAGATACCAGATTTAATTGCCTCCTACCGGTAAGCAACACGGTGGAGCAGGATGTCAGTGTAAGTACAACTAATAAAATTGGAATTACCTTTTTCATGATTGATGTGTTTATTCAGTTAAAAAAAAATGATATGGTTTTGATAAAATAAATTATCTTTGTAAAGATAAATATAATTGAAACAAAAACAATTATTATGCCCAATATTTTTTTACGTACTTACTGGAAATCAATCCTCCTGTGTTTCATTATATTTGTGTTGTCTTCAGTTACATTTAAGTCAATCCCCGAAGCTGCCCGGTTTCAGTACAGCGATAAGCTTATTCACGCTTTGATGTATGTAGCCCTGGGTGTGGTAGCCTTTTTCGAATATACCAGAGATACTACTTTCAAAGTAAAATATAAACACTGGCTAAAGTTTGTATTTATTTCGCTTGTTCTTTTCGGTGGAGTCATTGAAATTCTGCAGGGTACTCTTCTCAAACCCAGAACTGCCGAACTGGCCGACTGGATAGCCGATATTATTGGTTTATCCGCCGGACTCGGAGCGGGCAGGTTGTTATTTGGGAGAAAAGAATAAAAATAATTCAGTTGCCCGATTATCTGTACCCCGGATTCGTTATAAATACATTCCATGCGAAACAAATTTACTACTTAACCTCCAATGAATGATTTACTTAAATACCAGATTGGAATAACGCTGATAAAGGGGATTGGACCTAATCTGGCCAAAAATCTGATTGCCTATCTGGGCGGTGTGGAAGCAGTCTTCAAAGAAAAAAAGCAAAACCTCGCCAAAATTCCCGGAATTGGTGATGTTCTTTCCGCCGAAATTACCTCACAGGATGTGATGAGTAGGGCCGAAATGGAAGTGGAATTCATTCTCAAGAATAAAATCGAAACCTATTTTTTCACTCAAAAATCCTATCCTTACCGTCTGAAAGAGTGCCCCGATTCGCCGGTGATGCTTTATTACAAGGGCACCGCTAACCTGAATGAAGGCAAATTCATAGGCATTGTAGGTACCCGCAAAGCCACCGAAGCCGGTAAGGACATCTGTAAGAATATCATTGCCGATTTGTCGGAAAAAGCAGGTAATATCACCGTTGTGAGCGGACTGGCTTACGGGGTGGATATCTGTGCCCACAAATCTTCTTTGGACGTGCATACAGCCACAATAGGTGTACTAGGGCATGGGTTGGACCGCATTTATCCGTCGGTACATCGTTCTACGGCCGTCAGGATGATTCAGCATGGAGGTTTGCTTACCGAATACATGAGCGAAACCAATCCTGATAAGCAGAATTTTGTGATGCGTAACCGCATCATTGCCGGCATGTGCGATGCACTTATTGTGATAGAATCGGGCAGGAGAGGAGGGTCGCTCATTACCGCTCAGTTGGCCAACGATTACAACCGCGATGTTTTTGCTGTTCCGGGCCGCATTGGCGATGAATATTCCGCCGGCTGCAATATGCTTATCAAGCAGAACAAAGCTTCGCTCATCGAGTCGGCTGAGGATGTTCAGCGGTTTATGAACTGGGAAGATACCTCCATACAGGGCTCCAAAATGGCTGTTCAAACCCAGCTTTTCGAAAATCTGTCGGAAGATGAGCAGACCATCATCACCAGCCTGCGCCGCTTTCCGGACGGAATCAATATCAACGAACTCACCGTACAGCTCAATAAACCCTACAGCCGCCTCTCATCGCAGCTTCTCGAAATGGAATTCAAGGGACTCGTACGTTGCCTACCCGGAGGAATGTACCGGGTGGTGAAGTGAAGCGCAACAACAGTTTATGTCTATTTTTTAAAAATAAAAGAAACCGCTTTTTTAGAGCGGTTTCTTTGTTATAAGAGATTTCGGAATGATTATAAATCCTCCAGGAATGTATAAGTGTCAACCATGTGGCAGCGATAATGAGGAGCTGCTGCAACAGCAGAAGGCTGAACCATCCAGTAAGAAACAGTGAAAGATTTTGTTGTTTCATCATATTTATTCACTCCCGATGGATCTAATTTGGCTGAACGTGTGTTACTTGGTGCCGGTTGGCCGTATGCATTGGTTACTTCGATAACGTTGCCGTTTGCGTCAAATTTGAAAATTGGTGCAAATGAACCCCATCCGCTTAATCCGGTAGCAGTTGACATCGGATAGATGTAATCTTCATATAGTAATTCATCATAAAGTACCAGAGACTGACCATCCCAGGTCTGTAGCTGAACGGTAAAATCCTCACCAGGATACATTGTAGCGAAATTTCTCGTCACATGGAAATACAAGCTTGGATTTGGAAGGTGTTCCATAGTACCGGTCAAAACGTATCTTCCGGCATATTTATGACGAACTTTACAGCTGAATAACAGTTGATTGAAGTTACCACTTACAATGTAACCAGCATTATTCACACCTTTTATTTGAATTAGACCGAATTGCGTATCTGTAGTAAATTGATGGGTGTCAAACTTAACTTTCAATGGCACAGATCTTTGTCCTTTCGGAATGGTAACGGATGCAGGAAGTACAATTCCAGCAACTGGAAAACTTAAAATATCTGCATCCGGAACAGCATCGTCACCTGTTGATGGATATTTATCAGCCTGATAGGTTCTGACAGCTTTGAGTAACGCTGCTCTATCACTTATTACTTCAAGATTTACGACGATATCTTCTTCAGCAGGTTTTTCTGCAGCGAGTCTGACTTCATAGGTAAATTCCTTTACTCCTTCATCGAGTTCCGACAAATTTATAGTATGACTTACATCTGCAGGTAGTTCAATTATTTTATTGGCATTCAGGTTTATCAAACCGTATTTTTGATCTTCGATGTTTGGATCGTTCAGACAGGAAGAAAATCCAACCGTCAGAGCAGCCATTAATACGATCAACCCTGTTATTTTATATTTTTTCATACTCTATTTTTTTATTTTGTTTTTTATTTATCCCAGAATATTTTCATGGTTTGAGGATTTATTGTGCCTTCAGCTTGTACGTTGGCTGCGTTGTACTGATATTCTTCCAACGGATAGATCAAACGCAACGGGATTACATTATTTCCTCTACTTGGAGAAATAGACAGAATGTCAGCCTGTGCCGGAATTCCTACCCTACGAAAGTCAGTCCAGGTTTCCAGACCATTGATTCCGAACATGGCAATGTATTTCTGAGTCATGATAAGTTTCAGTTTGTCGGTATTCTGTTCGTTATCCCATACTGCGAATGGTTTTGTAACAGAATTCAGGTAAGCGTTTGAAACGGAGTCAGCTTTAGTCACATTGAGCCATGTGAAAGATTCTTTTACAGAAGCTTCGTAGGCAGCTTTAGCATTGCCGGCGAGTGCTCCGCGCTGAATGGCTTCGGCCTGCATAAACATACTTTCAAAAGAAGGTAACAGCCATTGAGCCATGGTAGCACTTTTACCAATACCGGGACCTGCTACGTTTGATGAATTGGCAGCAGCATATTTATCGCCTTCGGGTGTACCGGAAGGATAGTCAAAACCATATTGAAATGAATAATATGTGTTTCCGCTCTTTGGTGTTGCAGCTTTTGAATAGAAATACTGATAACGGATATCGTTATTGTTTTTAAGCAAGTTGAGGAAATAGGTGTTAGCCCTGTTAAAGTTGTCCAAACCACCGGCATCGTTGATGTTGAATGTATCCCAATAAGGATTCTGTTTACCTGCATCTTTGGAGTATGTAGGCTGAACTTCGGCAGTTTCACCGGCTCCCAGGAATCCGGCGCCGTTGGCAACAATTTTGTCGATTTCGGTTTTCAAACCGCTGTTTCCGAGTATTTCTGACTGGTGTAAGATTAAACGAAGACGCTGTGTATTACCAAATTTACGCCATTTGCTCAAATCGCCCTTGAACATGATATCAGCAGTTTTAATGTCCAGATTTGCAGTGATATCAGCAGATTTCAGCAATATGTCAGCCGAATCCAGTTGTACAATCAAATCTTTGTATATATCCTGTCCCTTATCATATGGAGTCAACATATTTTTCTCCAGATCAAAAGCTTTCGAATATGGTACATTGTTGTACTGGTCAACCAATTGCATAAAACCTATGGTTTTCATGATTTTAGCGATAGCCAGATAAGCTGTTTCGTTTCTTGCGCGGGATTTCTTTTCAATCACGTCGAAATCTTTCAGAATGTTATACCAGTTCAGATAGCTGGTGCGTCTGAAAGAGGATGAAAGCAGATAAGCTTCTTCGTCCACGTTTGGACCGTAAGTACCGGAGCAACGAGCCCAGTATCCCATCCATCTTAAGTATTCATCGTTATTGATTGCCGATTCTGACGCAGTTCTGTGTAAAGCCCTGGGCAAGATCAGACTCGGGGTCATGTTTTCTTCAACGGCACTGTTCGGACTCTGATTGATGTTGAAAAATTCTTCACTACATCCAGTCAGTACCAGTACGCATGTTGTAAGTATTATTGATAATATCTTTTTCATATTTATATCTTTTATTGTTAGTTGTTTTATCAATTAAAATTTAACCGATATGGTTCCACCAATCGTACGTACCGGAGGATTAACGGTTGCGTTAGCAATACCTGCTATGTTACCGCCAAAGCTGTCAAGGTCTTTAAAGTCCGGATCGCTGTAAACATTTGTTTTAGGTAACCAAAGCACCAGGTTACGTCCGTTGACTCCTACTGTAACTCCCTGAATCAGGTTTTGACCCATCAACAGTGATTTTGGCAAATTATAGGTTACGGAGAACTCTCTGAAACGCCATGTTGCTGCACTGGTGATAAAGTTGGAGGCTACTGTACGGTAGCTGTCGCCTGTGAAGAAGTCTTGTGTGTCAGAAACTGTAATATTGGTATTTTCAATGTATTTACCCGGATTGGCAGGATCTTCATACACCGAGTTAGGTATGATAAAGCGTTCGCGGTGATTAGCTCCTGTTATTTCAGATACTCCGGTCCATGCCATTTCATTACCAATCAGGTTAAATGCATAATGACCACCTTTGTATTCGAACAGAGCCGATACGGTAAGACCTTTCCAGGTTAAAGAAGGATTTAGACCAACTATATGTGTTGGCATGGTGCGACCGAATTTTTTATTCACCTCATCAACAATCGGATAACCAGTCAGTCGGTCAATTATTACTCTGCCTTTATCATCGCGTTTGTAGTCGGATGCATTGAAAATAAATGCAGGTTGTCCTACTACAGCCTGGTTGGCTGCCATAACGTAACCACCGATAGAAAGTTCCTGAAGATCCTGATAGATACTCAGTACTTCGCTGTTATTGTATGAATAGTTAGCATTCAGATTCAGATTTACATCACCAAAGTTAACCAGAGGAGTAAGTTTCAACTGTGTTTCGAAACCAAAGTTCCGGAATGATGCTGCATTTACAAACGCAAAGGTATAACCTGTTGAGCGTGGTACGCGGATACTTACAATCTGATTGGTGTTTTCCTGATCATAATAAGTAGCATCAATCGTGATTCTGTTTCTCAGGAAACTGGCTTCAAAACCGAATTCTTTACTGTCGATAAATTCAGGTTTCAGATAGCGGTCGTATGATGTATCGTCGGCTGAATAACCCGGAAGTCCATTGTATGGAAAACCGTCACCTTGTGAGAATGTTGCGCTCAGAAGGTAAGGACTGATATCGGCATTACCGGTTTTATTCCAGGAAGCACGTACTTTCAGGAATTCGAGTACATCGTTGCTGAGAGATGGAATTGCGTCTGTCAGCACTACTGATGCGGCTATTCCCGGATAGAAGAAACTATTATTGCTCGGATCGAGTACCGAAGTTTTGTCGTTACGACCGGTGATTTCGAGGTTTGCCCAGTTTTTGTAGTTCAGGTTTACGTTTCCATAAACCGAAAACATGCGGGTATGAGATTCGTTGGAATAACCACCGAGTTCACCCGGACGGGCTGACACATTAAATAAACCTTCAACAATCAGGTTGCTGGCATTAACGCCTGTGCTGCGGGATGTAACATCACGAACGTAAGTACCCGCCAGTAAATTTACCTTGAAATCGCCGAATTGTTTGTGGAAATTTGCAAAGAATTCAGACGATAGACGGTTGCCTACATAAGTTCCGTTGCTTACTGCCTGTGGTACATTGTCGATACCTCTTTTGGAACCGTACGGAGTAACTACCAAACGTTTCTGATTGCTCTGTGCTACAGTAGTCTGATAGGTCATGGCAGCACGGTAATTCAGATCAAGCCAATCGGTTGCAACCAGTTTCAGGTCAAGGCTTGTCACCAGGTTCTGGTCTTTACCGGATCTTCTCCAGGAATCCAGTGCGATGTAGGGATTGATACCGTATCTGTTGTAATAGTTATTATACTGTGCAAACGGATTGTTGACAAAATCTTTGTAAGTAGTGATAGGAACATTGGCCTGCGTGCTGAAAATCAGGTTCATCAAACCGTCATTCAAACCAACGTTATTGCTTGAATAGTAGTCGCCCATGGCAACGTTGTCGAACACGTTGTAATTCGACTGTATGTAGTTGGTATTGAATGAAGCCGAAAATTTCTTGTAGGACTTCGAAGCATTCATTCTGATACCGGTTCTTCTGTTTACGTCATCCGGAACTACTCCTTTGATATTGGCATCCTGAATACTCAGGTAGAAGTTTTTTGCAGAATATGAAATATCATTCTGCATGGTAACTCCTGTATTAAAGAAATTCTGACGGTTGTTTTTGATTGGAGAATAGGTCACTTTCTGAATAGATTTTCCATCGGGAAGCAATTCTCCGAGTTCTACCAATGATCCGTCGAATGCAGGTCCCCACGACCAGTTTTCATAAGGTATATAACTTCCGTAACCTCCCGAACCGAATTCTGTCTGGAATTTAGGGAAGAAAGAAACGCTGTTAAACTGAGTGGCATTACTGATCGTAATTTCAGGCTTATCGCCCTTTGTGCCAGCTTTTGTTGTGACAACAATTACCCCGTTGCGTGCATCCGGTCCGTAAATGGCAGCAGCTGAAGTACCTTTCAACACGTTGACGCTTTCAACGTCGTTCGGGTTGATTGTATTCAACAATCCAAGTCCTACAGGAACACCGTCGAGCAAAAGCATCGGATTATTGTTACCTGTAAGTGAGCGGATACCGCGAAGATTGATTTTTACATCTTCGAATACACCATTGTTTAGCGACGAGATATTCAAACCGGCAACTTTACCCTGTAAACTGGTAGCCACACTCACAGATTTAGCTTGAGTAAGCTCTTCGCTGTTCACATTGGTAGTTGAATAGCCTAATTCTCTCTTTTGTCTCTGAATACCGAGGGCGGTAACAACGAGTTCATCCAGCGCTCTGGTGTCGGCTTGCATAACAATCTGCAGATTAGGAGCAGCTGCTACTTCCTGCGATACCATTCCAATGGATTGAATTACCAGGGTGGCATTTACAGGTGTTGACAGTGAAAATTTACCATTTACATCTGTAAAGGTTCCCTGTGTAGTGCCTTTCACTAAAACACTTGCTCCGATAACCGGTTCTCCGTCTTCGGCAGAAACTACCGTACCGGATGCTGTTCTCGTTTGAGCATTCACCAAACTAATACTTACCATTAGCAGGCAAGTAAAAAATAGTTTCAATTTTCTCATAAATTTTTTAACATTTTGTTTATTAATCTTTTCTAAATCTCGTATTATTTCTCTAAACGGTTCTACTGGATTTCCTGTGAAGAAATAAGTTTTTTATCTTTGTTTCATGAAAACATCCGTTGAGAATATATTAGAGAAAATACTATTACCCGTTAAT
>SAAL01000031.1 GCA_009929445.1 Bacteroidia bacterium | reverse complement strand
AGTGGATGGTGATGTAAATACGGTATAAAAGAAATGATAGTTGTTATCTTTCTTAATGCAATCGCCTGTACCCATGTTTATATCCCATTCGCCTGCTTTACCTGTGAGTACCTGAGGGCTTGGAGTGTTGAGTGGCACAAATTTAGCAAAATCTTTTGTTTTGGTTACATAGATTCCACCACCGGGGTATCCCGAGAATCTTCCTAAAAGGAAATAGATGTAGAATGTTTGGTCGGCTTCATTGTAATAGGGCATAGGATCGCCCGTAACTGCATTAGCCGGTTTGTAAAATGTTTCGTAAACAGTTTTGATAGCTTCGGCCTCAGTTGCTGTTGTTTTTTTTGTCAATGTCTCATCAATTGTCGGATCATTATTACCCGGATCGGGCTCTACGGGAGAGCAACAAGCCGATATTAACAACAATGATATCATTAAAAGTAAACCTGGTATTTTCATGTGTTTATAATTTATATATCTGCCCCCTAACCCCCTAAAGGGGGAATATTGAGCGTCTATCATTTGTTGTAAGTTTTTTAATCGTGCCCGTGTGTGTCAAAAATATTTTACTTGGACATGTGTGTTTCATCTGTTTATTTATTATTTTTTTAATTAAGGACAGATGGAACACGTCATACAATCATTCCCTTGTGTGTCAAAAGTAAATTGGCATGGCTGTTTCATGTGATTTTTTATTTAACCCTGCATCCGCATAAAGGCAAATAAAGGGAAATTTATAACTGAAAAATAAAATGAGTAACACTACCAGATAGTTAGCATCTGGTAGTGTTCTTTCAATTTACTCTTTGGGAAGTGCAATTAGTTCATCCCAATATACCCGGTGAGTTGTAAAAGCAACAGGTTGTCCTGCATCATGTGCATGTGGAGCTACCAGAATGTTGTTTATGACAGCTGTTCTGTTTTCAGGTATTTTGAAAGTTAGTTTTTGCCATTTGCCCAAATTCTCTTCCGAATACCAAACTTTCAGCCAGTCTTTATTTTGCTCTCCATCCGATTGGATTTCAAGCTGCACATTGCCGACTACATTTTTAAGCACCATAATGCTAAAACGATCGTATTCAGCAGGGTCGATGTTTACTTTATAGCTGTTCCAAAGCGCACCACCCGACCATGGTTTTCCACCTGCATCAGTATCATTACCTGCCCGCATAATAGAAGCGCAGAACGGTGTGGGGTTAATTCCATCGGTCAATGGATTGGCATAAGGACTTTCGACTGTAGCGGCAATATTGGCCCAAACCGGTTTTACATCCTCGCCATTGAAAATAACCAGACCCGGATTTGAACCATGCTGCACTGTTACAGTGTAAGTGAACTGGTAGCCAACATAATTCAGGGTGTACACTACGGGGTTTGTAAAGTCAACTGTTTCGCCGACAGCAGGGCTTATCGTTGCACCGGCAGTGTATTCAATTACAGGCGTAATTGCCGTAATATCTGTAGCAACCGGAACATACACGGTTATCGTTCTGTTAGCTTCATTAATATCGCCTACAGCATTACCAACTTTAAACATGGTAATTTTGGCTTTGGTTTCTTCCACCGTAACTTTGTAGGTGTTGTACACATTTTTATTGTAAACTCTGTAAACAACAGGAGTAACGGAAGATGAACTGAAATCCATCGACAAACCAGATGCAGGTGTGACAGTGGCTCCAGGCGAAATGGATATGCTGGGACTTAAATTGGTCAGATCGGTACCCGGAGGCATGAACAGTTTAATAGTTTGTTTTGCCGTGTCAATAGTTCCGTCAACTCCATTGATAGTGAAGGATAAAATTTCCACATCTGCATTTAAATCAACTGTATCGCGTTCGGTGTCTGTGCAAGCTGTAAAATTGAATGCCATCAATAATACTGCTATAATATATATTGCTTTTTTCATAACATTACAGATTTTCAATATCCTACATTTTGTTTATATAAATACTTGCTAAACTTTATTTGTTGTTGAGGTATAGGCAAATACTCGTTTTTGTTTTTTGTGAAGTTTGCCTCTGAATAATAGGAACGACGGTTCTTTTCAATTTTATAATATTCATTCATAACTTGCTCAGCTACTCCCCAACGTACCAGATCGAAGAATCTACCACCTTCCATGGCAAGTTCAAGTCTGCGTTCCCAACGTAGGGCTTGTCGTGCAAAATCTTGCGTCCAGTTACAATTTACACCATCTTGATAAAGTTTAATGTCAATAAATTCATTGGCATATTTAATCAAATCAGTGCTGTTTTTGGCTCGGCTTCGTATTGAATTGATTAATGGCAAAGCTTCAGCTGAACGGTTTAATTCTATCAGTGCTTCTGCTTTCATTAGTAATAAGTCGGCGTGTCTGATAACAATTCTGTTTTTTGTATTGGCATAAAATGGAACCATTGGAACAAAGCAATCGCAGGTAGGATCTACATTCTCTTTTAATGAAGCATATACTCCGTATGTGCCCGGACTTCTGTTCCAATCCACATCATAAATTAGTGATTCATTATATTTGTATGCCAGGCCCGGTAATGCTACTGTATGAAAGAGACGGGGATCATTTTGTTCCGAATAACCGCTGTTATTCGTGTTGTAGTTTTCAAAAACAGGTAATCCATTTTGTGTACGAAAAGCATTAACAAGCGTTTGCGACGGTTTTAAGAAGTCGCAACAACCCAGTTTCATGGGTACTGATAGTAAATCTGCGAAATTTACCCTTCCGAATTTCGTTCCATCATCACCAGAAAACTGAACTGCAAATATTGATTCGGAGCCGTTTTCAAAACTACCAGGCAAGAAGTTGAATGCAAAATCGTACTCGAGTTTATATTGCGATGCAATAACCAAATCGGCATTAGTCAATACATTATTCAGGTCTGCTGCATTTATTGAGGTTACTTCATTCGACTGGCTGTTTTCCTGTCTGTAGGCTTTGTACAGATATGTTTTGGCCAGATATGCAGCCGCTGCATATTTGTCAGCTCTTCCTCTGTCGATTTGTTTTGCAGGTAAATGATCTACACCATATTTGAAATCATCCGCAATTTTCTGCCACAGTTCATCATTGGAAAGTGCCACGTTTGAAATTGTTCCATAATCAGCCACAGGTACTGTTTCGTCGATATAAGGAATGTTCTTAAACAGAATCTTGAGTAAAAAATAGAAGTGACCTCTGAGAAACCTTGCTTCGGCTATTTTAGCTTCTTTGTTCGTGAGATTTTCGGCTGCATTAATTGCTTTTATTGCCGAATTAGCACGCGAGATAGAGACATAGCATTGATACCAAAGCGCATCAACTTCACCAAACTCAGTCGAAATATTTTTTGATATTTCGAAAAAGTGGAATGTTGAAATGTCTTGTTCTCCGGATCCTCCTTTGTAAGCATCGTCGGATCGTACTGTGCCATATGGCCACAAGCTGAGCGGTTTGTCATAGTGGTCGTTACCTAATGCCGAGTATGCTGCTGTTAGTGCACCCTCGTACGCATTTTGTACGTTTTCTGTGGTGAGGATTCCGGTTGGTTCTTCATTCAAAATATCTGTACATGCCGAGAAGAAAATTAGTATCAGGCCGATAAGACCTATTTTAAAGAGTTTTTTCATTTTATTGATTTTTTAAAAAGTTAGATTTATTCCAAGTGTACTTATCATAGGGATAGGGTAACCGAATCCTGGGCTTTCAGGATCTACACCAGTAAAGTTTTTAGAATGTATGGTGAATAAATTCTGTCCGCTAATGTAAAACCGGATCTTTTCGATGTTTATTTTCGATAAAACTGATTTTGGCAATGTATAACCAAATTGAACATTTCTGACTTTCAGGTACGAGCCATCTTCCACATAATAAGTCGAGAAGCGACCTTCGTTGTTCGAGTTGGTGTTTTGTAGCATCGGTATATCCGAATCAGGATTAGTCACAGGATGAAATGCATCCAGCAAACGTCTGCCCTTGTTTGAGTTAACGTCATCCACGCTCCAGAAATCCGTTTGATACTTTACTCCGTTCACGATATCAGCACCTTGTACTCCCTGAAAAAACATGCTCATGTCAAAGTTTTTGTATTCCAGATTGATGTTCAACCCATATGAAAAATCAGGAAACGGATTTCCAATCCAGGTCTGATCCATGGCATTAATTTCATTTCTTCCATCTTCCTCGTACACGTTTTTATATCGGATACGTCCAATAGCTTTACCATCTTGTCCAACGTGATTGTTAACTTCATCTTGAGTTTTGAAAATACCATCGGCCACATATCCATAGAACGATCCGATAGGACGACCTAAAATATTGTCACCTTCGCGTCCGCCATACGAGTTTTGAACATCTTCGGGCAGATGCGTTACCTTGTTTCTGAAACCTGAAATATTGGCTGTAACATCATATTCTAAACCAAAAATTGTGGCGTTTCTATAACCAAGTAATACCTCAAAACCCTTGTTCTCCATCGATGCTCCATTGCTCCAACGGTCGCCACCTTCACCAACTACGGCCAGGTAAGCCGGTCGGATCAAAATGTCTTTTGTTGATTTAACATAGTATTCAGCTGAACCGTAAAGTTTATTATCGAACAATGCATAGTCAATACCAATATTTGTTTGAGTAGTGGTTTCCCATTTCAAATCATCGTTACCCGATTGTATTTTCCGGAAACCGGCAGGTAATGAACCCGAACCATTTCCCGTAATGTCATACGCTGTACCATTTACAATACTCCATGTGGGGTCGGCAACTCCATAGTCGGGAACAAAAATTGTGTAGGTAGCATAGTTATCAATTTCCTGATTACCGGTTTGTCCCCAGCCTGCACGAAGTTTAAGATCTGATACAATGCTTTTGGCACTTTCCATAAAATTTTCCTCAGAGATTCTCCATCCAAATGAAACGGCCGGAAATGTACCGAAACGGTTGTTCTTACCAAAACGGGATGAACCATCATAACGAATAGTTGCCGAAGCTAGATACTTATCATCATACACGTAATTTGCTTTTCCGAAATATGAAAGCAGCGAATAACCGGTTTTTCCGCCGCCTACCTGTGCTTTGCCCGTACTTACACCAGGCCACATGTATTCCGGAGTTTCAACTGTAAATGCATTCTCGCCCGAAGTATAGGCATTGAAACTTATATCGGATTGACGAAAAATTTCCATACCGGCCAGTACATCAAAGCTGTGTTTATCTATGCTTTTTTTGTATGCAGCGGTATTTGTCCAGTTCCATTTCATTGAATGAGATTGTTCGAGATTTATACCACTTACAGTATTGCTGAGAAAGCCTGATTTATAAGTGCGCTGCATATATCTTTTAAAGAAGTTTCCGTAGTCAACACCGAAACTTGTTCTGAAATGCAAATCTTTTACCGGTTCTAAGTCGGCAAATGCATTTCCAAATGTACGCCAGTACTGGTAAGGATTATCTTTGTTGTAGGTGATAAGTCGCACAGGATTTTGTCGGTCGTTCATACCTTTGGAAGGTCCTCCCCATCCAATTCCATCAATTGTATGTACAGGTACCATTGGCAGTGCTTTCAATGATAAATCGAGTACATCACCGGGCGACTGAACTTCGGATGTCCTGTTAAGCGTGAAGTTTTCGCCTATTGTCAACAGGCCGTCCAGTAATTTATAATCACTGTTTACACGAGCTGAAATTCGATCAAACTTCGAAAATTTGATTGTTCCTTCGTTTTCAAAATATCCGAGCGATAAGAAATACTTGCCTTTTTCAGTTCCATTACTAACCGATAAGTTGTAGGATTGAATCATTCCGGTTCTTGATACTTCGTCAAACCAATCGGTATCAGCCGAATACATTGTTTTGTCAGCATCCAGGTACTTAGGTAGAAACATGTTATTCAGTACAGGTGTACCATCTTCGCCGTCATAATTCCAGTCGAAACGATAACCGATATTATTGTTGTTAGGGTTGCTGCCACCATTTATGGCTGCCTGCCACATGGCCTGTCCGTATTCTTTTGAATTTAATACTTTCAAAGGGTTGTTGTATGAGGTTGCAGTAGCATAAGCATCAAAATCGACACGCATTTTTCCAATTTTACCTTGCTTGGAAGTGATAATAATTACCCCATTACCTGCTCTCGATCCGTAAATACTTGCTGCAGATGCATCTTTTAACACCTGAATACTTTCTATGTCGTTGGAATTAAGTTCATGCATTCCTCCTTTGGTAGGCACACCATCAATAATAAGAAGAGGGTCGTTGTTGTTAAGTGTACCTATCCCCCTGATGCGAATACTTGCAGAACCGCTTGGATTACCATCAGCCGATACGGTCATACCTGCCACTCTCCCTTGCAAGGATTTGATCGGATTGTTTTCTGCTGATTTTTTGATTTCATCTACATTCACTACGGAAACAGCCCCGGTTAAGTCTGCCTTTTTTTGCGTGGTGTATCCTGTAACTACCATCTGTTCAAGTACCTTGGTGTCTGATTCCAGTAACACATTAATTGATGTCCGATTTCTTGTATTTACTTCAAGTGTTTTCATACCCACCATTGAGAATACAAGTGTTTCGTTATCAGCCGGTAATGTGATACTAAACTCGCCATCCAGATTTGTTACAGTTCCAATGGTTCCGCCTTTTACCATCACTGTAACTCCTATTAATGGTTCGTTGTCTTCTGCCGAAATGACAGTGCCTGTAACAGTCCTGTTTTGAGCCAATAGTACTAGACTAATGCTGCAAAACAAACCAAGCAACTTAAGTTTCCTTAAAACATTGCTTTTGATTTTTCTTTGTTCATTCATGTTTTTTTTTGATTAAATTGTTTGTTCGATTAATTGTTTTATATGATTCATCAAAATTGAAATTTCACGATGCAAAATTACACTCAGAGTATCCGTTGCTTTGTAACATTTGTTTCAACATCGTGTAATTTTGATACAACATCGTGTTTTTTCACAAAATTGTCAGGTAAACTGTAGAATTTGTTCGATTCAAATGTAATAATTTCAAAGGTAATTTCAGAATCATAAAAAAAATGTAATCATCCGGTAATTGATTCGTGTGATTTCTGCCGGATGCTTTCTGAGTTGTTTCAGAGCATAAAAGAAGAGCTCCCCACTTTCCCCAACATGAGTAATCAACCGATAAATTTCAAGTGTGATTCATGAAGGAAAAATCTGGAACTTTTTTTAAAGCATTGTTAGATCGACAGAATACCTCTATCAAATACTTGTGCTGTTCATCAATCAGTTTTGCGGTAAAGATAATCAATGACTTTTCTGTTCAGGACATCGATTCGGGAGAAATCTTTCTCGATGTTATTATCCGTTACCCGATGGGCCGAAAAATGATTCAGGCAGAAAGCTACCTCATCTGTTCCTGCATTACATTTGTTTTGAGCTATCGTAGTAAAGGAAATGCCTTCGTCGTCAAGTATCAGGTATTTTTTCACTTCCTGAACTGTCATGTATTCGCTTTTTATTCGATTCAATTTTTCGATGTATTCCGTTATAATAACAGAAATTTTTGAAATTGAAGGGAAATGTGTAATCTCAAAATTTTTAACCTGGGAATAATTTACCTGAAATGGAGTCTTAATGTAGTCTGTTTGTGAATTGTGAGACATTCGGATATATGCATACGCAAATTCATTTTTCGATATGATTTTTCTCACGCAAATACTGAACTTAACCATATTTGTAATTTATTTGTAATTTTTTTGAGCAAAACAGACATATTTCGGACATAAAATCATGTCAGATTTTTTATTTAAAAATGGCTTGAAATGCTTTGTAGTAAGGGTTTTGGAGGGTGAGCCTTTTTGGGGACTCGAACCCCAGACCTATTCATTACGAATGAATTGCTCTACCGACTGAGCTAAAAAGGCTTGAAAAAAAAGGCTTGTTTTAATGACCTTATAAATGGATTGCAAAGATAGAACTTAAATTTCTTATTTGTAAAATATTTTCAAAAATTTTGACCGGGATATTAAATAAAAGCCCTAACTTTGCACAAAATTATTTATACAGGTATTTTCTAATCAATAAGATAAATGTATTCTAAGTTGTGTAAGCCTGCATCAGATGAGGCAACTGTTATACGGGGTATCGGCAAACCGGTGTATTTATCCTCAAAACAACTTATTTTTTTTTATAAATCGGAAAAATAAAGACAATCAGTCTGAATTTCTTCCGATTTTTTTTGTGTGTATAAAAAACTGAAAAAAATAAATATACAAATGGACAAATCAATCAAAAAAGTAATTTTACTGGGTTCAGGTGCTCTGAAAATAGGGCAGGCGGGCGAATTTGACTATTCCGGTTCGCAGGCCCTCAAAGCGATGCGCGAAGAAGGCATCGAAACCGTATTAATCAATCCGAACATTGCTACCATTCAGACTTCGGAAGGGGTGGCCGACAAAGTATATTTCCTACCCATTACACCTTATTTTGTCGAAAAAGTAATTCAGAAAGAAAAACCGGACGGTATCCTGCTTGCTTTTGGCGGACAAACAGCTCTCAATTGCGGCACTGAACTGTATCAGAGCGGTGTACTTGCCAGGTATGGCGTACAGGTATTGGGAACAACGGTAGAAGCCATTATGATTACCGAAGACCGTGATTTGTTTGTAAAAAAACTGGATGAAATTGAAATAAAAACTCCTGTTTCGCACGCCGTGGAAAGTCTGGAGGATGCGCTCGCCGCTGCCCGTGAAATCGGATTTCCGATTATGGTTCGTTCGGCTTACGCACTTGGCGGACAAGGGTCGGGTATTTCGGAGAATGAAACCGAATTTATAGAACTCTGTAAAAGCGCTCTCTCGTTTTCGCAACAAATACTGGTGGAAGAGAGTCTGAAAGGATGGAAAGAGATTGAGTTTGAAGTAATCAGGGATAAAAACGATCATTGTTTTACCGTTGTACCGATGGAGAATTTCGATCCGCTGGGCATTCACACGGGCGAAAGTATAGTGGTTGCTCCAATCATTACTTTGTCGAAAGAACAGATTGCTTTGCTCGAAGACATTGCCCGTCAGGTAGTTCGTCATATTGGTATTGTGGGCGAATGCAACATTCAGTATGCCTTCAATGCCGAAACAAACGATTACCGCATCATCGAAATCAACGCCCGCCTCAGTCGCTCGTCGGCGCTGGCTTCCAAAGCTTCGGGTTATCCGCTGGCATTCGTGGCCACCAAGCTGGCGCTGGGTTATTCGCTGGATCAGATTGGCGAAATGGGAACACCAAATTCGGCCTACGTGGCACCATCGGTAGATTACATGATTGTGAAAATTCCACGCTGGGACCTCACCAAATTTGAAGGAGTAAGCCGCGAAATCGGATCATCCATGAAGTCGGTGGGCGAAATTATGTCCATCGGACAATCGTTTGAAGAAATTATTCAGAAAGGACTGCGCATGATAGGGCAGGGGATGCACGGATTTGTAGGGAATCGTGATATGACTTTCGATAATGTGGAAGATGAGCTTTCCAATCCTACCGATTTGCGCATTTTTGCTATTGCCGATGCTTTCGAAAAAGGATATACGGTGGATCAGATCGAAGCGCTTACAAAAATTGACAAGTGGTTTCTTGGAAAACTTGAAAATATAGTGCGCTACAGCAAGGTACTTGCCGGATTCAACCGGATTGAAGACCTTACCGAAGAAGTACTTAACGAAGCCAAAAGGCTCGGTTTCAGCGATTTTCAGATAGCCCGTTTTGTGGAAAATCCACAGGGAACTGTAGAAGATGATTTGTTACGCGTACGAACACATCGTCAGGTTATGAACGTAAAACCAATTGTTCGCCGGATAAACACCATTGCTTCCGAAAATCCGGAAAAAACCAACTATTTGTATTTTACTTACGGAGCCCCCTCTAATTCCCCCAAAGGACGAGAAAACACGTCCCACAGCACAAGTACGAATACTGAAAAGATGCATATTTCCCCTCCTTCTGAGGGTTCTGGAGAGGTTGTTGTTGTGTTGGGTTCTGGTGCTTACCGCATCGGTTCGTCGGTAGAGTTCGACTGGTGCTCGGTGAATGCCGTTCAGACTGCCCGGAATCTGGGCTACCAGTCTGTAATGATTAATTACAACCCTGAAACGGTTTCGACCGATTATGACATGTGTGATCGCCTTTATTTCGACGAATTAACGCTGGAACGCGTCCTGGACGTGATTGAAATAGAAAATCCGAAAGGAGTAATTGTGTCCATGGGCGGACAAATTCCGAATAACCTCGCTATCAAGCTGCATCGTCAGCACGTACCCATTTTGGGAACTTCGCCACTTTCAATAGATCGCGCTGAAAACAGGCATAAATTCTCGGCCATGCTCGACAGCCTGAATATTGATCAGCCCCGTTGGAAGGAACTCACCAGTTTCGATGAGATAGATGCCTTTGTGGAAGAAGTTGGATTTCCGGTACTTATCCGGCCTTCCTATGTACTCTCAGGCGCCGCCATGAATGTATGTTACAGCAAAGATCAGATGCATGAATTCCTGAAGATGGCAGCCAGGGTTTCCAAAGAATTTCCGGTAGTGGTGTCGGTTTTCATGCAAAATGCCAAGGAGATTGAGTTTGATGCGGTTGCCAAAAACGGTGAAGTGGTGGAATATGCCATTTCCGAGCACGTTGAATTTGCAGGTGTTCACTCGGGCGATGCCACACTGGTGTTTCCGGCTCAGAAAATTTACTTCGAAACCATGCGCCGGGTGAAAAAAATCTCAAAACAAATTGCCCGTGAATTGAAAATCAGCGGTCCGTTCAACATTCAGTATCTGGCCAAAAACAATGAAATTAAGGTAATAGAGTGTAACCTGAGAGCTTCACGTTCTTTCCCGTTTGTTTCCAAAGTGCTGAAACATAATTTTATCGAAACAGCCACGCGCATCATGCTCGATGCCCCTTTCCGCAAACCGGACAGCTCGGTATTCGACCTGGAATACATCGGCGTGAAAGCATCGCAGTTTTCATTTTCCCGATTGCAGAATTTCGACCCCATTCTGGGCGTGGATATGTCGTCGACCGGCGAAGTGGGCTGCATAGGCGATGATTTTGGCGAAGCAATGCTCAAATCCATGCTTTCAGTTGGCTACAACATTCCGAAGAAAGGTGTTTTGATTTCATCAGGCGAAGTCAAATCAAAAGTGGATCTGCTTGAAGCATGCAAATTGCTTCACGAAAAAGGCTATGAACTCTTTGCCAGCCATGGAACAAAGAAATTTCTGGAAGAAAACGGGGTGAAAGCCACAGATGTAAACTGGCCCGACGAAGACGGTGAAAACAACATCCGCACCATGATCGCCGAAAAAAGATTTGACCTGATCATCAATATCCCGAAAGACATTACGAAACGTGAGCTGACCAACGGTTATATCATCCGCCGCAGCGCAGTGGATTATAACATTCCGCTCATTACCAATGCGCGACTGGCTTCGGCTTTTATCAATTCATTCTGCAGCCTGAAGCCCGACGATGTGAAAATAAAGAGCTGGCAGGAGTATTAAGTTCATAATCAACTTAGTATTAAATAAAAAAATCCCTTCAAAGTTTAAAAGAAGGGATTTTTTGTATTCAGTGTAAGCGTTTTACTCCTGAATAGAAATACCTTTTGTTGATGCCATATCGATAATGGCTTCTTTCAAATCGCCGGCATTTTCGTATTTGAAGTAGGAGAAATAAATGATGTAGGAGGACCCGTCTTTTTTCAGAATTTCGAAATTCTTTTCGACTTGTCTGATGGCCTCAATGTCATTCCATAAAATGGTTTCAGACTTGGTTGTTTCGTCCGGCTTGATTGCAATTCGCTCTTCGTCCACCAGTATGTAGGCTTTCCGGAAAATGGAACTTAAACCTTTGAACGAAAAAAAAACTCCAACCATCCCGAAAATAAAAATATACACCCAGTCAAACTGATCCACGCCGTTCGGTTTGTTTTCGCCTTTGAAGTACACCCAGAGTGTCATACCGATAAAAATAAGGCCAATGACGAGGTGATAAAATGCATTTTTATTGTTTTCTTTGATATTGCGGTTGAGTAACATATTGCTGCAATTTTTATTTGTTCTGACGGCAGCAAAGGTAATAAAACGATTGATTATGTGCAAAAAACCTTCAGAATAACAGAAATTAATCCCTTTTTTGAGATATTTTCTTTTTTTTCTCAAAAACAAATTTCTGAATTTGATTGTTATTCTATAAATTTGATAACTTTACAAACTCAAACAAAGCTAAAAAATACCACTATGACTCGAAAAATTAAAATCTCCTCAGTTGTTATTTTCGCCGGATTAATGCTGGCATTTACGTCGTGCGAAACTATTAAGGAAAAACTGGCTGTACCCATTCCGATAAACAACGTTGAAGTTATTTTTGAAGTTCAGCCCGCTCCGGCTAGTGTCCCCGCGCAAAAAGCACCTGCTATTACTGCTGAAACCAAGGTACTTCTGGATAAGACCTTTGATGTAAACGTTGTGGAGGAAGCTGAAAAACTTGGCTACGATCTGGATAACATCATTGAATTTGTGATTACGGCCGGAACCATTGAACTGGTGGAACCTGCCGGCTTCGATATGAATGAATTCAAAAATGTGAAAATTTATTTTGATAATCAGACTAATCTGGTAGCTCAGGCCGATAAAATTCAAAATGGAAAAATTACCATCAAAATTGTTGACGGCGATTTACTTCAAATGTTGAAAAATGATCAGTTGCATGTAATTATTACGGGTGATTCGTTGCCTTCCAAACGTGTGAAACTGAAATTTATTTCGAGTTACAGGGCTAAAATTCAGGTGATTAAATAGAGAAGTTTTCAGTTTATAAGCTACTGTGAAAAAAGATGCTGATTTTGTCACCAAAATCAGCATCTTTCATTTTTCTTACTACCTGAATTTTTGGTAGGTGAGTATATTTTCAAAACCTTCGTGCGTTTTAATCCAGTGCTTCAGCATGCCGTGGAGTTCGTAGTTGTTTTCGAAAAGTTTTCGGCTGGGCATGTTGCTCTCAGCTATCTGCACGTAGAGTTGATTGATTTTCAGAAAGTTGAAAACGTAATTTTCAGCCAGTTTCAGACTTTCACGGGCATAACCCCTGCCCTGAAACTCGGGTGCCACGTAAAGCCCTAATGCCACCCGGCTGTGATGCAGGTCGAAATCAAACAAATCCACTGTCCCAACTACCTGAGAAGTGGTTTTTTCCATCATCATTAGCCGGAGCTGTTTGTTCTCATAAATATCAAATGTGGAGGATGCTATGTATTTTTTTAGCTGAAACCGTGAGTAGGGTGTGCGTGTGTTGCAGGTGTGCCATCCCGAACTGTCGTTTTCCCACTTGTAGAGTAACTCCAGGTCTTCAGGCTCCGGTGCGCGCAATCTTATATTGACTGATTCCAACAGGTTCATTTTGAGTTTATTTAAATTCCAGATACGGAGCTAATTTGCTTAAATCTTCTCCTGTAAGTTCATCGAGTACTTTCAAATCTTCTATTCCGCTGAGTTTCACTTTTTTGCGTCGGTATTCGTAAATGGCCACAGCTTTCTGGAAAGTTTTGATATAAGGATGCTTTTTCAGTCGGTCCACGCTGGCGGTGTTCACGTTAATTTTTTTTATTTGCGAGTCATCAATCGTAAAATTTGACCTGATTCGTTCGAAATTCTCAGGTCGCATTCCGTATACTTCTTTCAGCTGCTCAATGGAGTGGTAGCCTCCCAACAGATTCCGATACCTGGCTATTCCTCTGGCAGTTGAAGGTCCGATACCTGCTATCTGAAGCATTGCAGCAGTATCAGCTGTATTCAGTTCTATTACAATACCATTTTTAAGATTCTTTTTCTCCGGTTTTATTTCCTGATTTTCCGTTTCAGAAAAATTTTCATCCGCTACTTTCGCTATATTTGATTCAAATGAAATAAAAGGCTTCAGTTCTTCGAATTTTTCGGGAGTGATGCCGTAAACCCGGGCAAAATCTTCCGGTTTTCTGAATTTTCCACCTTTGACTCTGTATCGTAATATGTTTACAGCTACGTAAGGCTTTAATCCCAGTCGAACCAACGTGGCTGAATCGGCAGAATTGGGATCAAAAGCAAAAAGTTCGTATTTCTCTTTCTCAAAAGTCTTTTTCGGATACGGTTTGTAAAAATTGTCGTAATCTGGGTAACGGTTTTGTTTTGCTCGTTCCAGTTCAACAAGGCTTTCTTTGAATTTTGCGGCTTCTGTCAGAAATGAGGTATCGGTTGTTGCTGTATTCGGTTGTACAAAACGAGGCAACATCCAACCTGCCAGCAAAGATGTCACAATCAGTCCCAGCATAATTAAAATACCGATTTTCTGCCCCCGGTTGAAATGGAGGAAATTTTTTATCATCATTAAGCTCTTAAAGTCTCCACGAGATATGTATTTGTATTTTAATCTACATCAATGTTGCCGGATTCGATTTTAGAATTCTCTGAAAGCCTCCCCGTCGGAGAGCCTGGAGTGGCTTCTAATACGCCCGGGCAAATACCACGCGCTGTACCGAAGGCTTACCGGTAACCATGCATAATCCCGGAGTTTTGTCGCCTGTGAGCGGAATGCAGCGGATGGTGGCTTTGGTTTCTTCCTTTATTTTCTCTTCTGTTTCGGGCGTACCGTCCCAGTGGCAAAGCAGGAATCCTCCTTTTTCGATTTCCACTTTAAACTCATCATACGAATTTATTTCGCGGGTCATGGAGGAGCGGTAGTTGAGTGCCTTCTGGTAAATATTATCCTGAATTTCTTTCAGCAAATGGCCGACAAAAGTATCGATACCTTCGAAAGATACGGTTTCCTTGGTGAGTGTGTCGCGTCGGGCTACTTCTACAGTACCGTTTTCGAGGTCACGGGCACCCATAGCCAGGCGTACAGGTACGCCTTTCAGTTCATATTCCGCAAATTTCCAGCCCGGTTTTTTATTGTCGTTGTTGTCGTATTTCACACTGATGCCCAAGGCACGTAGTTTTGCCGTTAATTCATTCACTTTTTCGGTTATGGCAGCGCGTTGTTCTTCATTCCTGTAAATAGGTACGATAACTACCTGATATGGAGCCAGGTTTGGAGGCAGTACAAGCCCGTTGTCATCGGAGTGAGTCATGATGAGTGCTCCCATAAGCCGGGTAGAAACTCCCCAGGATGTAGCCCACACATATTCCATTTTATTTTCCTTATTCACAAAGGTCACATCAAATGCTTTGGCAAAGTTTTGTCCAAGGAAGTGTGAAGTGCCTGCCTGGAGGGCTTTTCCGTCCTGCATAAGTGCTTCGATGCAGTATGTTTCGATGGCACCGGCAAATCGCTCGTTGGCCGATTTCAATCCGCGCAATACCGGAACGGCCATGAAGTTTTCGGCAAAATCGGCGTACACATGGAGCATTCTTTCAGCTTCCTCGATGGCTTCTGCTTCGGTAGCGTGGGCAGTGTGTCCTTCCTGCCAGAGGAATTCGGCCGTTCGAAGGAAAAGCCGGGTTCGCATTTCCCAGCGTACTACGTTGGCCCACTGATTAACCAGGATAGGTAAATCGCGGTAAGATTGGATCCAGTTTTTATACGTGTTCCAGATGATGGTTTCGGAGGTGGGGCGCACGATGAGTTCTTCTTCCAGACGGGCTTCCGGATCTACAATTAATCCGCTGCCGGTGGGATCTTGTTTCAGGCGGTGATGCGTCACCACGGCACATTCTTTGGCAAATCCTTCCACGTGTTCGGCCTCACGGCTTAGGAATGATTTGGGGATAAAAAGCGGAAAATAAGCATTCACATGGCCGGTTTCCTTAAACATCCGGTCGAGTTCACCCTGAATCTTTTCCCAGATGGCGTATCCGTAAGGTTTAATCACCATACAGCCACGTACTGCCGAAGTTTCGGCCAGATCGGCTTTTATCACTAAATCATTGTACCATTGGGAGTAATCTGTATCACGCGAAGTGAGTTCTTTTATTTCTATTGCCATATTCTTGTGAAAATTTTTATCCGTAATCTGCCGGATAATAATCATTATATCAGTATATTAAGTTTTTGCGTGCAGTTATTTCTGAAAAAACAGACTGCAAAGATAGTTAATTTTCGGAAAATATGCCAACCGGAATCGGGCTACTCTGTTTCATCACCGGTCAACAGCAAATCTGCCTCATCCTCTTTGAGCGAATATTCAAAAAATAAATCTTCGTCCATATCGAAAGCGGCATCTTCAAACAGAAGAATTATTTCAACGAATTCATCCAACTGCTCCGATGTAAGATTGATAAACCTGATTTCAATCGGAAGTTCAATTTCACCGGTGAGGCAATCCCACATTGCATCGAGGTTGTTGCCGAAATAATCGGGCAAATCCAGTTTAGCTGCAGCTTCGGTGTAGAAATCGTCGATGTTACGGATGTTTTCAAAATCAAAAGTTACCTGTTTCATTGTTTTTCGAATGTTTTATAATGGTCGTGTGTAACAAATATCAGTCCGTCGTCTGAGAATACCATCCGGTCAGCATTGCGGTTGCCGCAGCTGTAATTCAGGTCAGCCTCGTAGTAGGTCCGGCCTTTTCGTGCCGGAAGTCGCTTCTCGCGATTGGTGAAAATGTCTCCGCCGATGGCTCTTCCGGGTAGTACGTCACAAAGATTGCCTTCTGAGGCTATCCAGCCATGTTGTCTGGCTTGTCGCTTGGTGATGTAATAATCGGGGAGACGGCCGTTTTCTTTCACATACGGCACCACTACTTCTTCACGGGTAAGTTTGTCAATCTCTTGATTGTCAGTAGTTATTACCGAAGGTTTATTTGTCGTCTTCTTTGTTACATTCCCGGTTTTTACATCATTTTTTTGAATGAAAGTATTGTAAAGCAAAATACCGGTGATAATCAACAACAGAAAGATGATGATGGTGGATGATTTCTTTTGCATTGAGTATATTTTTCTACAAATATAGTTAACTTTTTATGATTCTTACATTTTATGATATAAATCTGATGTGTCTGTTTAGGGTAAGTTGAAGGTCGGAATCTTAAATAACCTGCTGTAAAACATCATTTTTAAAAATTTTAGTAGTACTTTTGTGAAAAAATAAGAAAATAAATTCGTATAAAATGAGATTTGATGAACTTCCGCTGTGTGATGCGGTGCTGGACGGACTTGACGCCATGAATTTTACCGAAATGACTCCCGTTCAGGAGCAGGCAATACCTGTTATTTTGGAAAAGAGAGATTTAATAGCCTGTGCACAAACCGGTACAGGCAAAACAGCTGCGTTTTTGCTTCCTCTTATAAATAACCTTTACACCGAACCCCGCGTGGAACATGCTGTAAATGCCATTATCATGTCGCCTACTCGCGAACTGGCACAGCAAATCGATCAGCAGATGGAAGGTTTTTCGTACTTTGTACCAGTATCTTCGGTAGCGGTGTACGGAGGCAGTAATTCGCAGGCTTGGGATGTTCAGCGTAACGGACTGCAAAAAGGAGCCGATGTGGTGATTGCAACGCCCGGCAGATTAATTTCTCATTTGAATTTATCGGAAATTGACCTTTCGCATGTGAAATATTTCATACTGGATGAAGCCGACCGGATGCTCGATATGGGATTTTTTGACGATATCATGATGATTGTGCACCGCTTGCCCAAAGAGCGGCAAACCATCATGTTTTCGGCTACCATGCCCCCCAAAATCCGCCAGCTGGCCAAAACCATTCTGCGTGATCCGGTAGAGGTGAAAATTGCCATTTCGCGCCCGCCGGAAACCATCATGCAAACGGCCTATATTTGCGAAGAAACGCAGAAAAACGGAATCATCAGGCATCTGTTTGCTGATAAAACTCCGAATAAAGTCATCCTGTTTTCCGGCTCGAAACTGAAAGTGAAGGAACTAACCCGTACGCTCCGCAAAATGGGACTTTCTGTAGGAGAGATGCACTCCGATCTGGAACAGAAAGAGCGTGATGCCATCATGCACGAATTCAAAAATAACCGCGTGAATATGCTGATTGCTACCGATATAGTTGCCCGTGGAATTGATATCGACGATATAACGCTGGTAATCAACTACGATGTGCCCTACGAAGTGGAAGATTACGTTCACCGCATCGGGCGTACGGCGCGCGCAGGCGATGAAGGAATGTCCATCACACTCGTAGGACCCGAAGAGCAATATCGGTTTAGCCAGATTGAAGATTTTCTGGAAAAGGAAATTTACAAAATACCGCTTCCGGAGGAGCTTGGCGCAGCACCCGAATATAACCCGCAAGCCAACAGAAAAAGAAGCAGAAAACCGGGCAGCTCATCCAGAGGGAATTTCAGAAACAAATCAAACCGTAGAAACCAAAAACCGGGGACGCGAAACGGAAAGTGATGACATATTGTCACTCATCATTCTGTTTCGTCCTGCTGCCGGTGTTTTTCGGAATATTCCTTGGGAGAAATGCCGTAGAAATCCTTAAATACGTTTGAGAAGTGCGATAGATTTGAAAATCCGAGCGCATAAGCCACTTCCGAAATATTGATTTTCTGGCCGCTGAGCATTTCCGAAGCTTTTTTCATCCGGATTGTTTTGATAAAATCATGTGTGGATTGATTGGTAAGTTCTTTCACCTTCCGGTACATGTGTACGCGGCTCATTCCTATATTTTTAGAGAGAAAATCTACGTTCAGATCGCCGCTTGATATATTTTCATTGATTAATTTCAGAATCTTTTCAAGAAGTTTTTTATCCGATGATTTCAGAGGCTCGGTAGTAATGAGTTTTTTATTGCTTTCCTCTTCCAAAGGCTTCAGTTCAACTCTTCTCCGGTTTTCAATCAGATTAAGTATTTGTTTTGTGAGTAAATCGATATTGAAAGGTTTTGAAACATAGGCATCAGCTCCGGTTTCAAATCCTTCGGCTTTATCCGTATCGGTAATTTTTGCAGTGAGCAGAATGACGGGTATGTGGTTGATGTTTGGATTTGTTTTTATTTTTTTACAGAGTGTCAGTCCGTCCATTTCGGGCATCATCACATCGCTGAGCACAAGATCGGGTTTGTGAGTCAACACATGCTGCAATGCTTCTTTTCCGTTGTGAAATTCATCCACTCTCACATAGGGTAATAATTCCACCTTCAGGTAATTGCGGATTTCGTCGTCATCTTCCACTACGGCGATTCTGAATTTTGTTTTTGACTTTACCTCGGCTTTTGGCTCTGAAATTACTTCAGAGAGAACTTCAAGATTCTCTTTTTCAACATTATGGGTGATTGCTGAAGTTTCTGTAGGTGCCATTTCTCCAATCATTTCGTGTCTGCTCAAATGGCTGTTTCCGAGTGGCAGGCGGATAACAAATTCGCTACCAGGTCCTTCTGAATTAGCTCGCGCAAAGATGATTCCGTGAGAAAGTTCCACGAGTGATCGGGACAAGTGAAGTCCTACTCCTGTTCCGATCTGAGACTTGGTGTAATCATTATCGATTTGGTAGAAACGGGCGAAGATATTCTCCAAATCACTTTCATTAATCCCTATTCCGGAGTCTGAAACGGTGATTTCAAAGTAATTTTTCAATGCACCTTCTGCTTCTGGAGCTGTCCCGGTATTCAGTTTTATCGTGATTTTTCCATTGTCAGGCGTAAATTTGAATGCATTTGACAGAATATTCATCAATACTTTGTCCATGTTGTTCAAGTCGATCCAAACCTTGAGAGCCGGCTGATCATGAACGAATTGGAAGTCCATATTTCGTTTATTCGCCGTATATTCAAAGGTCTGCATCAAATCCTGGATAAAGCCGACGATATCCGTTTCACGAAACTTCAGGACAAGCTGTCCTTTATCAATTTTCCGTATGTCCATCAGCTGGTTAATCAGCCTGAGAATACGTTTTGCATTCCGATGCATGATCTGATAAAGATAGATTTTCTGCGGATCTTTCTCGCCTGGAATTAATTTCTCCAGAGGACTTATAATCAGACTCATCGGTGTCCTGATCTCGTGAGAAATGTTGATGAAGTACTGCAGTTTGGCTTCGTTGAGTTGCTCGGCATGCTGACGCATCATCATTTCCTGGCGGTGTTTGATTCTGTCGAGGATAAATCGGGCTACACCGTACAGTAATAACATTGCAAGTATGATGTACGTGGCGATTGCCAGATTTGTCAAATACCACGGTGGAGAAATAATTATGGTAATTTCACGCACTTCAGACTCCAGATCGCGGAGTGATGCAGTTACTTTCAGTTTATAGGTGCCGAAATTGATATTGGTGAAGTGAATCCGGTTTACGCCGGGATTGGTGCTGATCCAGGTATCATTGAGCCCTTCCATTTTGTAGCGGTAGTGCACCTGTTCGGCCACACCGTAGTTGAAAGTTGAGAACTCAAGATTGAAGATGTTGTCTTTGTAATCCAGAAAAATAGTGTCAAGGTCAGAGATAAAGCGATTACCGGCTTTCCCTTTTCTACCATCGTTGAAAACTACTCTGTCGCCGATATTCAGGGCTGTTACGAAAAGTTTAAGCGACTCTCTGTCTTCCTTTATCTGTTCTGGAAAAAATGAAGTTAGTCCGCTGATACCACCGAAGAAAACTTCGCCATTTTCACTTTTGAAAAATGCTCCTTTGGTAAATTCATTGCCTTGCAGGCCGTCAGAGCTGTAATAATTCGAAAAAGTGCTGTCATTCGGATTGTATTTCGAAATGCCATTGTGCGTACTCATCCAGATATTTCCACCTGCATCCTCTACCAGTCCGCAGATAACGTCGCTCGCCAGCCCATTCTCAACCGTTAATTTCTGAGATTTATTGTTTTTTACATCGTAGATTGCCACACCTTCGGTAGTCCCAATCCAAATATTGTCTTTTTTATCCTGAAAAATGGAGTAAATCACCTTGCCGGGTGTGATTTCATTGTTTTCGGAGAAATTTTTGACTTGATTTTTTTTTGTATCAATGATTGAAAAACCTTTGTGTGTTCCCGCCCATACCATTCCGTTTTTATCTTTGAAAAGGCAGTTTATCCAATCGTTAGTGATGTATGGAAACGAATAATGCTTCACATATTTCCGTGTATTTGTATCAAATGTGTAAACTCCACCACCGTGAGTTCCGATCCAAAGCACATTATTTTCATCTGCAATCATGCAGTTGATTTTATTATCAAAAGTACTGTTGCCCAGGTTTGCAGGCTTGTCGTTGAAGTAGGTGCAGCTGCCTGTAGATTTGTTGAAAAGTGCCAATCCGTTCAAATAGGAGCCGAGCCAGATTTCCCCGTTTTTGGTTTGTACAATTGACATAACCGTGCTGGTAATGGAGCCTGGCGTATTAGTGTGAGCAAAATGGCGCACGCGGTACTGCTTGTCAAGCTGATACATTCCATCGTTGTCAGTCCCGATCCAGAGATAATCTTTGTCTTTATAAACTGCAGTGACACAGCTCGATCCAATCAAATCCTGGTTGTGATACTTGTTGCCAATGTAATTAAAACGGTAAGGATTGTTTCTCAGGAGGAAAACTCCTTTCTGGAAAAGGCCGATCCACAGGTTACCTCTTCTGTCCTGCAGAATGGAGTGAACTTTAACATTTGAGAAGTCAAAAATCGATGAAGACATCTGGTAGTCCTCAACCCGGTTGTTCTCGTAGTTGTAATATTTTAATCCCAAACCATCGGTTCCGATAAGCAGCTGTTTCTGGTTATCGATAAAAAGACTTTTGACAGGAAGGGGCACAGGACTATTAGCACGTGGTATCGATTCAAAATCCCATTTTTCTCTGTTGAGTTTGAAAATTCCTCCGGCAAGCGTACCGATAAAAATGTTTCCTTTATCGTCTTCAGCGATGGCTGAAATACGGTTATTGTCAATATTTCCAGTTTTTACGTCAAAAGATCGGATAGCGCCGCTTCCGGTGTCGTACATGCAAAGTCCGTGATTCTCGGTTCCGATCCAAAGCTGGTTGTAGCTGTCTTGATACACGAACATCAGGTGGATGCTTGGCAGTTTTGAATTCAGTCGGGCGTCTGCCTCAAAGCGGGAATTATTATTCGGGTTGAGTTTTAAGACTCCTTCTCCGGAAGTACTTATCCAAATTGTTCCATCTTTGCTTTCAAATATAGATGTAACATGCGCGGTTGGAGAATATTATTGGAGGAATACAGGTGGATATTTGAGAATTTATTGGAAGTCCGGTTGAAAAGCTGCAATCCATTGATGCCTCCAACCCAAAATCTACCTTTTGAATCTTCGTACATACATCGTACATAGTTGTTTTTCAGCGATGTAGAGTCTTTCAGGTTGTTTTTGTAAACAGAAAATTTTACTCCGTCAAACTTATTCAACCCATCTTCAGTAGCAATCCAGATATAGTCGCGTTTATCCTGATAAATGCTGTTTATCAGGCTGTTTGAAAGGTCTTTGTCCGTAGAATAGAAGATGCCTGTCTGAGCATTGGAATAACTGTGTACAAGACAAGCAAGAACAATTATTTTAAAAAGAAGTGATTTCATGTTTTATATGGTATATTTCGGATACAAAAATAGCAGGAAAAATTGAAAATGTATCAAATTTAAAAAATAATGTTATTGTAATATTTAAAATGTATCATATGTAATAATATACGAATCAATTCTGTAAGATTTGAACATTCATATTTGATAAATTTGTAACATTATAATTGAAAAATACTCTTAACACTTAAAAATTAATAATCATGAGAAAAAAAGACGGAAGTTGACTTTATTAACCCTATCTAACCAGTTATTTTTAACATTTCCATATAATTTGTATCCATATGATACATTAATATTATACAGAGAAAATGTTAACGTTATCCAGAAAACATTTTATTAAGTTTAATGAGAAAATAATGAAAAACATCAACAGAAAAATCATTTCTGATTGTTTCTATTTCGTATTCAATCAGATAAAAGCAGTTTCATCGCTATTCTTGCTGGCCTCATTGAGTCTCACATCGGTCCTTGCACAAAATGCTACTGTGAGAGGTGTGGTTCAGGATTCAAATCAAGAAACGATTATCGGAGCCTCTGTAACGCTTAAACAAAACAAAGCTGTGGGCACCGTGACGAATGCGGATGGAAGATTTACCCTGACAATTCCTTCCGGGAGTCATACTCTGGTGGTTTCATACGTGGGTATGGAAACCAAAGAAGTGGAAGTTCAGGGAAATAAAGAGATTATAGTTACATTAAGTGACAAAAATCTGCAATTAGATGAAGTAGTAGTGGTAGGTTTCGGACAACAGAAAAAAGCCAGTGTGGTCGGAGCTATTACTCAAACTAACAGTCAAGTATTGGAGCGTACAGGTGGTGTATCCAGTCTGGGACAGGCTCTAACCGGAAATTTACCAGGATTAGTAACAATGGTTGCTTCAGGAAAACCAGGTGAAGAAGATCCAAGAATTACGATTCGCGGTGTTTCCACTTGGAACGGAAGTGATCCTTTAGTTTTAGTCGACGGTATAGAACGTCCAATGAACAGTGTGGATATCAACTCGGTAGCTACAATTTCAGTGTTAAAAGACGCTTCAGCAACAGCCGTTTTTGGTGTGCGTGGGGCAAATGGAGTTATTCTTATAAATACTAAACGTGGTCAGGAAGGTAAAGCCAATGTTGATATTAACGTTAGTACTACCCTGAAAACATATTCAAAATTACCGGGTCTCAAAGATTCATACGATGCGTTAATGTTACGTAATCGGGTTATCGAAAACGAATTAGGATACAAACCGGAATCATGGAGCTACTATTTACCACAACAAACTATCAATAAATACCGTTGGCCTGCCAATACAGAGGAATTTGAACGTTATCCAAATGTGGATTGGGTGGATGAGTTATTGAAAGATGTTGCGACTTCGTACAATGCTAACGTTAATGTCTCAGGTGGTACTCAGTTTGTAAAGTACTTTACCAGTGTGGACTATGCGCATGAAGGAGACATATATAAAAACGTTGATAATAATCGGGGTTATAAAACAGGCTTTGGATATGACCGTATTAACGTTCGTAGTAATTTTGACTTCACTTTGACAAAGACCACTCAGTTGAGTGTTAATCTATCCGGTTCACATGCAGTTTCAAAAGGTACAAATTTCAACAATTATGAAAACCTTGTTTGGGCAGCATTCTACGGTATATCACCGGACTCATTCAGACCAAAATACAGCGATGGAACTTTTGGATTTTACTATCCAAATCCTACCCAGGCTGCAACCAACTCGATGGAAAATATTAGTGTTAATGGGGTTGGATATACTACCAGCGATCGTCTGAATACCGACTTTACCTTAAGACAAAAACTCGATTTTTTCTTAAAAGGCTTAGCAGTTCAGGGAAGATTGGCTTTTGATAACAGTTTTCAGGAATTAAATCGTGGGATTGATGACACGAATGACTGGGAAAACAATGCCCATAAATGGATTGATCCCGAAACAGGTAATGTTTATACTGATGTTACGGTAGATGGTAATAATAAATTTGATTATCGCAACAATATTGCATGGACAACCGGAGCGGGGAGTGTAAACAATGGTGCAACCTACCGTCGTCTTAACTATTCCACTCAAATTGATTATTCAAATAAATTTGGAGAGCACACCGTAGGTGGCATGGGTAATTTCAGCCGCGAACAATATGCAAGTGGAAGCATGCTTCCTTATTATCGTGAAAACTGGGTATTCCGTGCAACATACGACTATGCAAGACGATACTTGTTAGAATACAATGGTGCTTACAATGGATCCGAAAAATTTGCTCCTGCATACCGATTTGCATTTTTCCAATCAGGCGGAATTGGCTGGGTGGTTACTGAAGAACCAATCTTTAAGAAACTTAACGCCACATGGATCGATATGCTGAAATTCAGAACATCTTTTGGCCAAATCGGTGATGATAATGTTGGCGGGAGATGGCTCTATATGGATACCTGGGGATATGGAGGAGCCTATAATCAGGGTTTGACGGGAGTTGACCCTTCTAATAGCCCTTACCAATGGTATTACGAATCTCAGGTTGGAAATCCGAATGTACACTGGGAGGTTGCCAAGAAGTTAGATATAGCTGCAGACTTTGCTTTATTTGGCGGCATGATTTCAGGTACTGTAGATTATTTTAATGAAAACAGATCCGACATTTTGCTCAGCGGAGCTAGCCGTGCAGTGCCTTCCTATTTTGGAACTACCGCACCAACTGCAAACCTTGGAGAAGTTGCCAGTAATGGTTTTGAAATTGAACTTCGCTGGAACAAGCAGCTCACCCGCGACTGGCGTTTATGGGGTAATGTATTCTACACACGAGCTGTAAATAAAATTATTAAAGCTGATGATCCTCAGCTGTTGCCGGAATATCAGAAACGAGCAAATAAACAGGTGGGACAAACATATTCATACCTGGATCATGGTTATTATAACAACTGGGATGAGTTATATGGAAGCACCGGACACGATGCTTTAAATGACTCACGCATGCCGGGTAATTATAACATCCTCGATTATGATGCTGACGGAATCATTTCTACTTTTGATAATATTCCTTATGCATATACCGGTGTTCCTCTTAACACTACCAATTTACAAATTGGAGTCGATTACAAAGGATTTAGCTTCTTTTCGCAGTTTTATGGTGTAAATGATGTAACCCGATATGTAGGCCTGTCAAGTTTAGGTGGTGTTAGAAATACTGCTTTTGATGAAGGAACTTACTGGTCAAAAGATGATGTAAATGCTGACGTACCTCTACCACGGTGGGGAAATATAGCCAGCCCATACACAACCGGAACACGTTTTCTTTTCGACGGTTCTTACGTTCGCTTGAAATATGCAGAAATATCCTATACATTCAGCAATGAGAAGTGGTTGAAAGAAATGGGAATGAATAGATTGAAAGTATTTATCAATGGAAACAATCTATTATTGTGGACAAAAATGCCGGATGACCGTGAGTCAAATACCGGTGGAAATTCTGCTTATCCAACTCAAAGGCGTTTTAACTTAGGTTTGAGATTAACATTATAATTTAAATAGGATGAAAACAATAATAAAATATTATTTATTTGGATTAGTATCACTTTTGTTTACTCTGGCATCGTGTTCAGATTATCTGGACAAAGCACCGGATTCCGTAATCTCAAAAGATGATGCTTTCAAGAACTTTACCAACTTTCAGGGTTATGTCGAAAGGATGTATAACTTAACTCCTGACTTAGCTAAACATTATTGGGTAAGTTCATTCAATTGGGGAGAAGACGAAGTTATAACAATCGGAAACGGTGATTACCTGATGGGCTTTGATATTGATCGGGGAAATTACCGCAATTATATTGGAAAGGGATCCAGTTTTCTTGATCGCAACTGGAGCGTAGGAGGAGATAGATTTCAAAAATCCATTTGGGGTGGTTCCTGGTATGGTATCCGTGTAGCAAACATGGGTTTGGAAGCACTGGCCGAAAACAAGATGAAAGATGCAACTCAAGCAGAACGCGATATAATAGCGGGACAATTGTATTTTTTACGTGCCTGGTTTTACTTTCAGTTGACTACTTATTGGGGTGGTCTGCCTTATGTAGATTATGTATTGCCAAGTGATCAGCCTCTTACCCTTCCACGTGAAAGTTACCATGATAATGCCCTTAAAATGGCAGCTGATTTTCAGAAAGCTGCTGATTTACTTCCGGTAAACTGGGATAATACAGAAATTGGACGGCGTACTGCCGGTAATAATGCTTTTCGTCCTAATAAGATATGGGCACTGGCTATGCTTGGTAAAACGTATTTGTGGGGAGGTAGTCCGTTGATGACAAATGGAATTAACGGGCCCAAAACTTATGACGCAGAAATGTGTAAAAAATCTGCTGCGGCATTTGGAAAACTCCTCAGTATGGTTGATAATGGAGAAACGCAATATAAATTAGTGGAGTTCAAAGATTATTCATCACTCTTTTATACCAAACAGCAGAACTGGTTGATGCCCGGAGGAACAGAAGCAATTGTGCGGACTCCAACCTACGGTGCTGATTCATACTGGAGGCAGATGAACTCTTATCAGCCTTCACAGATAGCTCAGGGAGATGGTATTGTATTGTGCCCTTCAGCAAATTATGTTAATTACTATGGTATGGCAAACGGTCTTCCTTTGAATGACCCGGCTTCCGGATTTGATCCCACACATCCGTGGAAAAATCGCGATCCGAGATTTTATAATGACATAGTTTATGACGGTGTAAAAGTTGTTGCGGGTACTATTACCAATGCATCTGATGAAGTATGGAGATATGCTAATCTCTACACAGGTGGAAATTATAGCAACGACCCACGCAAGGTAAGCCGTACGGGATATTTGAATTATAAATTTATTCCGATTGGAGCCAATATCTGGGACAATACATATGGCTATAGCTACGCAACTCACTTTCATTTAACCTGGTTACGATTAGCTGATGTTTATTTAATGTATGCAGAAGCTGTAGCTCAAGCTTACGGTTCTCCTGCAGCAAAGGATAACGGATACTCTAAAAGTGCTATTGAAGCACTTAACGTAATTCGTCAACGTGCGGGAATAGGCAATCTTGCAGATAAATATGCAACCTCTCTTGATGGATTCATGAATGAATTACGCAGAGAACGTGCGGTAGAACTGGCGTTTGAAGGACATCGTTTTAACGATCTTCGCCGTTGGTTGCTATTGACTGAATATCCGTACAATGTAAAGACAAAGCAAGAGTTTGACCGCGCTACAGTACTTGATCCAAAACTTAACCCAAAAGAAAACAAAGTCCTTAATTTTAGGGAAGAAGTAGTGGTTGAGCGAAATCTATCAAGTAAGCACTATTGGTTTCCTTTTAAGACTCAAGATGTAAGTATTTATCCTGGTTTTGAACAAAATCCGGGTTGGTAAAATTGATAAATATTAAATACACGAAAATGAAACAAATATTATTAAACATAGGTCTCGTATTCTGCATTATGATCGTTTTTGGTCCAACGAATGCTATTGCCCAGGAAGGACTGAAAAAAATCAACAAATCAGAAAACGATACATTAACCAAAATAGAGGTCGCATTTCGCACTGTGAACGAAAAAGATCTATTAGGTGGGGTTTCAGTGATTGATGTACGGGATTTGACAAAGAAAGCGTATTCCACATATAGTTTAGATTTTGTTGAAAATATTGTCGGTGGAATGAACGGCAATATTTGGGGAATGGATGAGTATTTAGTGGTTGTCGATGGAAATATTCGCGACGCGAATAACGTACTTCCTTCTGAAATTGATCATATTACTATACTTAAAGGAGTATCGGCGGTAGCATTATACGGTAGCCGTGCTGCAAAGGGTGTACTTCAGATTACAACGAAACGTGGTTATGCCGGTGATCCTCGTATATCAGTTCGTGCCAATTCAGGAATTTATCTACCAAAAGCATATCCCAAATACCTTGGTTCAGCTGAGTATATGACACTTTACAATGAAGCTCGAATCAATGATGGTTTAGTGCCAAGTTACAGCAATGAAGATATCTATCGCCATGCATCGGGAGATAATCCTTACCGTTATCCAGACTTGAATATGTATTCTCCGGATTATCTGCGTAAGTTTTACAATCGTTCTGAAGGTATTGCTGAGATTTCAGGTGGAAATAATCGAGTTAATTATTATACAACCACCGGCTATTATCGTGAAGGATCACTGTTAAACATAGGAAATAGTTCCAAAAACTCAAACAGTCGTTTCTTTGTACGTGGTAACCTTGATATTATGGTTGGCAATTCGATTAAAGTCCAGACAGATGCAAACGTTACTTTCTACGATGCTTACACTGCTGCAGGCAATTGGTGGTCGAATGCTGCTTCATTAAGACCGAATCGGGTAGCTCCTCTCATCCCGCTCAGTTTTTTGGAAGAAAATGACATACCATCCTGGAATACAATTAATGCGAGTAATCACATTATTGATGGCAAGTATTTTCTTGGAGGTACTCAGGTTAATCCAACAAACCCGATAGCTGATTCGTATGCAGCCGGTGACAACAAATTTGTAAGCCGCCAATTTCAATTTAATACTCGCTTTGACTTTAATTTGAAATCGCTGCTACAGGGTTTGTTCTTCCGTGCCAAATACGGTATCGACTATGCATCAACCTACAATCAGGGATATTCAAACCAATATGCCACTTATGCACCTACATGGACCAATTATGCCGGAAGAGACATGATTGCAAGTGTAACTCAGTATGGTACCGATAACAAAACCGGTAACCAAAACATCAATAATTCGGCCTATAGATATACCTATAATTTTTCAGGACAATTTGACTATTCAAAGACAATTAATTCTGATCACAATTTTTTCGGTATGCTGGTGGCAAATGCATGGCAACAACAACAAAGCGGACAATATCATCGAATTACAAACGTAAACATGGGTCTGCAAACCTCTTACAATTTCCAGCAAAAATATTATTTAGATTTCAGTTCGGCTCTACCGTACTCTGCAAAACTACCTGAAGGAAATCGTATAGCTTTTTCTCCAACATTGACCGCAGGATGGCGTTTGTCAAACGAAGAATTCTTCAATGATAATGTGTTCGACGATTTAATGTTAACTTTATCAGGTGGGATAATTAATCAAGACCTGGATATTTCAACCAGCGATAACACGATGGGTTATTTCCTCTATAAGTCAATACTGCAACGTGGTGGTTGGTATTCCTGGGCTGATCTTGGAGGAGAAGCAGCAACAGAATTCCAAAGAGGCGACAATATGAATTTAGGCTTTGTAAAAAGAAAGGAAATAAATGTCGGCTTACGTGGTTCACTGTTGGATAGACTGATTAACTTTGATTTCAACTATTTTAATGGAAAAATGGACGGTGACATTGCCCGTGTTAATTCCCTTTATCCTATTTACTTTACTCAGGTAGGTTATCCTTCATCATCTATTATTCCGTATGTAAATTACAACGTTGATAATCGTTCGGGATTTGATTTTAGCGTTTACCTGAATAAAAAGATTAACGATGTAAATTTGACACTTGGAGTAACCGGAATGTATTCCAACACTAAAGCTGCAAAACGTGACGAGAGCTTTGAATTCAGCTATCAGACACGTGTTGGTCAGCCGATAAATGGACTGTGGGGATTACAAAATCTGGGTTTCTTTAGTGATCAAGATGATATTGACGGATCGCCACAACAACAGTTTGGAGACACAAAACCCGGTGATATCAAATACAAAGATCAGAATGGAGACAATATGATTGACTCAAAGGATGAAGTGTTCTTGGGTCGTTGGGACACGCCGTTCCGTATGGGTGTAAACTTCACAGTGAAATGGCGTAATCTCTCCCTATTTGCAATGGGTGACGGATTCTTTGGTGGATATGGCATGAAGAACAGCTCTTATTACTGGGTACGAAGCGATAATAAATACTCTGAAATTGTACGCAATCGCTGGACTGAAGAGACAAAGAATACTGCTACTTATCCAAGACTAACAACAACAAGTGGAGGTAATAATTTCCGTTATTCAGACTTTTGGATATATAAAGCCGATCGTTTTAATTTAAGGATGGTTCAGTTGACTTACGATATGCCCGCTAAAGCCTTGAACGGTACAATTCTCAAAGGTTTAAGTATGTATTTGGGTGGTTATAATTTATTGACCTTCTCCAAAGAGCGTAAACATTTTGAGATGAATGTAGGAAGTGCACCACAGACACGCTTGTTTAATATTGGTCTAAAAGGACTATTTTAATAATTTACTACTAAACGAATTCAATCATGAAGAATATAATAAAATCAAAACTTGCATTAGTAGTACTATTACTATTTATGCTAATGAGTTGTCAAGACATGTTCGAACCCGCGATTGAGAACCATAAAGGTGAAGATGCTTTATATGACTTGCCAGCCTGGGCAACAGGTTTGTTGGGACATGCATATATTAGTAATCCTTTAGGCTCTTGGTCATTCAACGATGTAGCTACCGATGATGCTGTATCGAATGATCCCAACAACGCCTATCGGTTAATGGCTACGGGATCCTGGCGCGCGAACAATAATCCGATGGATCGCTGGCAGTATTTACGTGCTTCCTGGCAATATCTTAACCAGTTTATTGTAGTATCTGAGAATGTGAAATGGGCTGAAGATCCATTGGTTTCAGATATGTTCAAAGAACGCATGAAAGGTGATGCTTACGGTATGCGTGCCCTATATATGTATCATCTTCTACTGAACCACGGGGGATGGGGAGAAGATGGTAAATTACTAGGTATTCCTATTGTAACTAAACCTGAAGATCTTACCTCTGAATTCAATCTTCCGCGGAATACTTTCCAGGAATGTATTGATAGGTTGTACGCCGATGTAGATTCAGCTATAATGTTATTGCCTCTTGATTATGGAGCTATTACGGATGATAATCTGGTTCCTGCAAAATATCGCTCTAAAGGAGTTACAGCCGGTCAATATACACGTGTATTCGGGGATAATGCCCGCAACCGTATGAGTGCGCGTATAGCCAAAGCTGTTCGTGCACAGGCAGCCTTATTAGCTGCAAGTCCTGCATACAATCAGGGAACGACAGTTACATGGACAGAAGCTGCTAACAGAATGGCAGAAGTTCTGAATGGATTAGGAAGTAATCCTATTGCCGAAATCGATCCAAAAGGAAACCAGTGGTATACAAGTAGCAGTGCTATTGAAAGTCTGCAAGCAGGTGTTAATACAAAAGAAATGTTGTGGAGAGCAAATAAGGATAATAGTAATTCATTAGAACAAGCTAACTATCCTCCCACCTTATTCGGTAGCGGCAGAATAAATCCGACACAGAATCTTGTAGATGCTTTCCCGATGGCAAATGGTTATCCTATCTCGGATCCAAATAGCGGATATAATCCAGCAAATCCATATGCTAATCGAGATCCACGTTTAGATATGTATATTATTAGAAATGGTAGTACAGCAGGCTCACAAAATACAGTTATTAAAACTGCAGCTGATGGGACAGATAATAATGCATTAAACAAAACGGAAACTTCCACAAGAACTGGATATTATATGAAAAAATTATTATGCCAGACAGTAAATGCGAACCCCAGCTCTTCCACCACTGCCTATCATATAAAACCATTTATTCGTTATACGGAAATATTTTTAGGATATGCTGAAGCCGCTAATGAAGCTTGGGGACCTACCAGTGGTGGTAGTCACAGTTACAGTGCGTATGATGTGGTAAAAGCCATTCGCCAAAGAGCAGGTATAGGTGGTGGAGATCTTTATCTTGAATCCATAAAGAATGATAAAGACAAAATGCGTGAATTAATTCATAATGAACGTCGTTTGGAATTATGTTTTGAAGGATTCCGTTTCTGGGATCTTCGCAGATGGAAAAAGAACATGACTGAACCGGCAAAAGGAATGAGTATAACGAATGGAAGTTACACTATTCTTCCTAATGTAGAGGAACGTTCATATCAGGATTATATGTACTACGGCCCCATACCTTACGGCGAAGTGATTAAATTCAGTAATCTGGTTCAAAATAAAGGGTGGTAATAAACAATGTCGAACTTTTAAAAAGATGAATATGAAACAAATAATTTTTATATTATTAGCAATAGCGAGTGTAGTTTTCACTTCGTGCGAAAATAACGAATGGGGATTTCCGGATTATAAATACTCAGCTGCCTATTTTGCATACCAGTCACCTATCCGTACTATCGTCCTCGGAGAAGATATATTCGACACTAGTTTGGATAATCAGTACAAATGTCAGATTATGGCAACTATGGGAGGAGTCTATGAAAATAATAAGAATGTTGAAATTGATATTCACGTGGACAACTCAATTTGTAACAACCTTATGTTTACCGATACCAAGAAAGATGTAGTCCCTATGCCATCCAATTATTATTCTCTTTCTTCAAATAAAATAACAATTCAGAAAGGGAGTATTTTAGGTGGATTGACGGTTCAACTGACCGATGCGTTTTTCAACGATCCGAATTCATTGGTAACTAATTATGTTATTCCGGTAGTTATGGATAAAGCAGTCAATGTTGATTCTATTCTCTCGGGCAAGCCTTTGGTGGCTAATCCGAGACGTGGAGTATCATCGGACTGGGATATACAGCCTAAAGATTACGTACTCTATGCCGTAAAATACATAAACAAATACGATGCTAACTACTTACGCAGAGGAAAAGATGTTATTTCCGGTACTCAGAATGGTACAAAAATTCGTCATACACAATATGTAGAAAAGAACGAAGTAATCAATAGTATAACAACCCGTTCACTCAATACTATTGCCTGGCAACATCAAACCAAAGACATGAGCGACATTTCACGTAGCAGCGTTATATTGCTCACCTTTGATAATCAAGGCAATTGTTCAGTTTCTTCTGAAACAGCAGGTGTAACTGCAACTGGAACCGGCAAATTTGTATCTAAAGGTGATAAAAACAGTTGGGGAAACATAGATAGGGACGTTCTTTATCTTAATTATACTGTTAATTATGGTGATATTCAAGCAACTACTCTTGACACTCTGGTCGTAAGAGACAGAGGAATTAAGGCTGAATGGTTTACCTCTGAATTGAAAAAATAAATAACATTCAAAGTAAAAACAAAGAATATGAAATTTACAAAAAATATCTTAGGTTTTGTCATTTTGATATTGGCTATAGGTACTTCATGTGTGGATGATTCGCCGTTACTATATAACGTAGAAAAACCACTTACTTTAGAACAAATAGAATATCTGAATAGCTATGATGCTCTAAAAACCTATATAAACAAAAGTACCAGTCCCAATTTTAAATTAGGTGCTGGTGTAACAGCAAGCGAATATATTAAACAGGGTTTTCTATACCGTTTTATCAACTCCAATTTCGATCAGATAACAGCCGGGAATGAGATGAAATATGCATCTGTAGTGAAAGATAACGGAACAATGGACTTTTCGCAGGTAATACAATTTGTTGCTGCCGCCAAAGCTGCAAATATGTCCATTTACGGGCATACACTCCTTTGGCACGCACAACAGAACAACAAATACCTGAACAGTATTATTGCTGATAAACCTATTGTAATTGATCCATCCAAAGCGAACAATGCTTTGCATATTAAAACTACTGAGGCAAAAGCCAATACGTGGGACTGGCAAATATTCTATAATTTACAGACACCCCTTACAACAGGTGTTGAATATACATTAAAGATGCGGGTTAAAGCTTCCGCACCATTTACATTGGATTTCTGGCCAACTGACGGTTCTAAGGTAAAGTATGGTCTGACTATCGCTGTCGGAGCATCATGGAGTGACGTAACTCTTAAATGGACGCCAGACTTTGCTGCGAATAAGTTACAGTTTTGTTTCGGTAAGTTTGGTGGCGATCTCTATTTTGATGATGTATCTTTCACTGCAGCTGGCTCTACAACAAATCTGATTGCAAATGGCTCTTTTGACGATACGATTTTGAAGGATTGGGGAAAACCAAGTTGGCATGCCTATACATATCTGGTAGAACCAGTTGCCGCCGGCCCTGCAAAATGGTATGAAAATTTAGTTGCTAACAGTACATGTGAAAGCAATGATGTATCCAGTTTCTACGCTACTGAAGTAAGAGTTGGACCCCATGCAGCTAACTTTGGTCCTGCAGGATCGGGAGCCGATGGAATTGGACGATCTATCGTTGTCCAATCAGGTGACAATCCTACTAACCCATGGGATACTCAGTTTTTTGTGAAAGTACCATATGTTTTCAAAGAAGGAGATGTATATCGTTTTAAAATGAAAATAAAAGCAATCAAGCCAGCTGCATCGGAATCTCAGGCACACAAAAATCCGGGCGAGTATTTGCACTGGTCTATGGTAGGTAGTCCAAACTTTACTACTTCTTGGCAGGATTATTCCAATTCAGGAACAATTGCTGCAACACAGGCAGGAATGAGTACTATAGCATTTAATCTTGCTGTATTTAAAGAAGCCAATACCTATTATTTTGATGATATTTATTTTGAACTTGAAAAGGCTGGAAATACAATTCCTCTTACCCCCAAAGAGAAAGCTGACACGCTGACATGGGCAATGGATAAATGGATAGAAGGCATGATGAAAGCAACCGATGGTTATGTACTCGACTGGGATGTTGTAAATGAACCTCTTTCGGGTAGCGACAAGGATGGAGACGGTTTATATGATTTACAATCGGTTAAAAACGTTTCAGAGGCAGATGCTAAGAATAACTTCTACTGGCAAGATTATTTGGGCAACGACTATGTGCGTACTGCTGTGAAACTTGCAAGAAAATATGGTCCATCAGGGATGAAACTGTTCGTAAACGACTACAACTTAGAATCAGATTGGGATGATAACCAAAAGCTGAAAAGCTTAATTAAATGGATTGAACGTTGGGAGCAGGATGGTACTACTAAGATAGATGGTATTGGAACTCAGATGCACATCTCTTGTTATATGAATCCAACCACTCAAACAGCAAAACAAGATCATATTGTAAAAATGTTTGAATTATTGGCAAAAACCGGGAAACTTATCAAAATTACTGAGCTGGATATGGGACTTGTTGATGCGGACGGTAAAACCGTTCTCACTCCAAATGTTACAGAAGAACAGCATAAGGCAATGGCTTCTTTCTATGAATTTATTGTTAAGAAGTATTTTGAAATTATCCCAGCAAATCAACGTCATAGTATCACACACTGGAGTCCTACCGACAGTCCAACTTCATCTTCCTGGAGAGGTGGACAACCAATCGGACTTTGGACGTTAGACTATAGCAGAAAACACACCTACGGCGGATTTGCCAACGGACTGGCCGGTAAAGTTTTATTCACACCGGCTCCATAACAGAAACAAATAATTCCTCTTCTTCTTGAATGGAGGAGAGGAATTATTGTTTTCTTCTGTTTAAGTTAAATAATAATTCTAAATTTTACTAATTTTTCAAAACTAATTTTCGGAGAACATTGTGTTTTGACTAGTATTTGATACTTGTTTTCTAATGAGTACAGCCATAACTATCTACGTTGATGTCTTTTGAGGTTGAGTGTTAATTTATTCTAAATCAATTTTTTATTCATGCGTTTCCTGTTTTCGGCAAAATATTTTTTTAATTTCTGTAAATAACACAATATCAATAATATATAAAATTAATTTTGTAATTTTGGGTGTCCCAATTTACAGA